>JAUPWA010000073.1 GCA_030916835.1 Patescibacteria group bacterium
CTCACGAAGGGCGGTAAGCGCCATGTTGGTCGTAGTGCAGGCCGCATCAGTATGCGCCACAAGGGTGGTGGTCACAAGCGTCTCTTGCGTGATGTTGATTTTACATACAAAAAGCACGTGCCAGCAGTTGTTGAGACGGTTGAATATGATCCAAACCGCACCGGTTTCATCGGGCTTCTCAAATATGCTGATGGTGAGCGCCGCTACGCACTCTTGCCAAAGTCGGTTGGTGTAGGCTCGGAGATTCTCTCTGGCGACACTATTGCTCCGAACCCTGGTAACCGTATGCCGCTAAAAGCAATGCCTATCGGCTCGTTTATCTACAACGTAGAGCTCAAACCAAATAACGGTGGCAAGCTCGGCCGCTCGGCAGGCACCTATATCGAGCTTATCGCGCGTGATCAGGGCTATGCTGACCTTAAAATGCCATCCTCTGAGGTGCGTAAGGTCCTCGAGACCTGCTGGGCAACGCTCGGTGAGGTCTCCAACGACGAGCACCACCTCGAGACTCTTGGTAAGGCAGGTCGCAGCCGCTGGAAGGGTATTCGCCCAACAGTACGTGGTACGGCTATGAATCCAGTTGACCACCCACACGGTGGTGGTGAAGGTCGCCAGGGCCGAGGTTTGCGCCGCGCAAAGTCGCTCTGGGGCAAGCCAACCGGCAAAGGTCAAAAGACTCGCAAGCCAAAGAAATACTCAAACCACCTCATCGTCTCTCGCCGAAAAGTCGGGAAGCGGAAGTAAAACAAAAGCGCCCTTCAGGGGCGCTTTTGTTTTGTTGTGCTACGCTATGGGTGGAAGGAGAGCGTCATGGAAAAACTAAGTAAAGTGATCTGGCGAGCACTTCTTTTTCTGGTGGCGATGTTGTTTCGCAAGAAAACACTTGCAACTAAGTCTGTCGAAACCAGCCGTTTTGCGGGAGAGGGCACATACCCTGGAACCTACGATTAGGAAGGAGGGCATGCATGCTTACAGGGTTCTAATCGCCTTGGATTCTGAGAAAAGAGGCCCGCCATAGGCGGGCCTCAGACATGCCTGAGATGGGATTATTTGACTCTGAGGGGCTATTCCTGTACATTGGTGGCATTCCCGCTCAAGCGGGTTTTACATTGCATACATGGCACGTAGCTTAAAGAAAGGCCCATACGTAGACGAAAAGCTCCTCAAGAAAATTGAGGGCAAAAAGCCTCAGACCGCTGAGCTCATTAAGACGTGGTCGCGCCGCTCTCAGATCGCTCCTGAGATGGTTGGCTTTAAGTTTGGTGTCCACAATGGCAAGACCCACATCGAGGTGCTCGTCTCTGAGGACATGGTCGGTCACCGCCTGGGTGAGTTTTCTCCAACGAAGAAATTCGTTCGTCACGGCGGTAAGATGCAGAAGGAGCTTGAGCAAAAGGCAAAGCAGGCTGAGATCGCTTCAGCACAGGCCGCGAAAGCAGCTGCGGATACCTCTAAAGCAAAGAAGAAATAATATTGTATGGCACAGGCAACCGCACAACTTAAAAACTATCGCCAGTCACCACGCAAGGTGCGCCTCGTCGCAGACTTGGTGCGTGGTAAGCGCGTTGACCTCGCCCTCGCACAGCTCGCAATGCTCCCAAAGCGCGCCAGTGAGCCGATGGTAAAACTTGTACGTTCAGCACTCGCGAATGCTGGAGATGTTTCTGCCAATGACCTTGTTATCGAAAAGATCGAGGTTAATGGTGGGATCATCTTTCGTCGCATAATGCCACGTGCACGTGGTCGTGGTAGTGCCATCAAGAAGAAGTCATCGCACGTGACTATTGCGCTTGGTCCTAAGAAAGAGAAGAAAGCTCCTCGAACTAACTCGGGGCAGGCAGCAAAATAATATGTCAAAAATTGTCCATCCATATGCTCATAGACTCGGTATACTGCGTGACTGGCGTCATCGCTGGTTCAGCGTAGGTCCGAAGTACCAGGAGAATCTGCGTGCCGACATCCTTTTGCGCGAGTATCTCTTGAAGGAGATGCGCGGCATGTACATAGGCGCGCTCGAGATTGAGCGTGGTGAGAAGACACTGCGCATCATCATCAAGACCTCGCGCCCTGGTGTTATCGTTGGCCGCTCAGGTGAAGGCTCAAAGCGTCTCCACGGTAAAATCGTTGCCTTTCTCACAAAACGCGGCGCTGCAGTACCTGAGGTAAAGCTTGATATTGAAGAGATTCGCTCGCCTGAAAGTAACGCAGCAATTGTTGCCTACATGGTAGCAGAAGGTCTTGAAAAGCGTCTCGCATTTCGCCGCGTGCTCAAGCAGACAATAGAGAAGGTTATGGCTAATCGTGACGTGAAAGGGGTGCGCATTGCACTCTCAGGCATGCTCGGCGGTGGCTCCATGTCTCGTAAAGAGGAGCTCAAGCGTGGCCGCATTCCTCTGCAAACCTTCCGCTCAGACATCGACTATGCGCGCGAGCGTGCAAACCTCCCTCTGGGCGTTATCGGTATCAAAGTTTGGATCTACCGTGGTGAGGTTTTTGCAGATACAAAAGGAAAGGAGTCTGCACAGGGCCGATCTGGCTCAGACAGAAAATAAAATAGGCCTATGTTATTCCCCAAGAAAGTAAAATTCCGAAAATCACACACCTTCCGTCGCAACCCAAAGCGCGCTATGGTCGCTTCGCGTGGTGCCGAGGTGTCGTTTGGTAGTCATGGTCTTAAGGCAGTGACTCACGCGCGCGTACGCTCTAACCAAATTGAGAGTGCCCGTAAGGTTATCGCTCGCAATCTTGGCAAAAGCGGCAAGAGCTGGATCCGCATCTTCCCCGATAAGCCATATACCCAGAAGCCACCTGAAGTAAAACTCGGTAAAGGTAAAGGTGATCCTGTTGGGTATGAGGTAGAGGTTTGGCCGGGTCGTGTGCTCTTTGAGGTTGATGGTGTTGCTGATGCTATTGCAGTAAAGGCGCTCATTGGCGCATCAAAGAAGCTCCCACTTAAGGCAAAAGTTGTTACGCGCGAGTAAAAATACTATGGCTACTAAAAAACAATCACTCAAAGGAAAGAGCGCAGATGAGCTTATGGTGCTCGTCCAAAAAAAGCAGGAAGAACTACGCGGCTTGCGTTTTTCGGCTGCAGGTAGTAAAAATCGCAATGTGAAGCTCGCAAGGACGCTCCGCAAGGAAGTCGCTCGCGCACTTACTGAAGCAACCGCTCAAAAAACTAAGTAACCTATGGCTACAGCAACCCCAAAAACTCCTGAAAAGGCAGTACATAAAAAGACACTCCGTGGCACCGTTGTTTCGGACAAGATGCAAGACACTGCGGTTGTGGCGGTACTTCGCTATGTGAAGCACCCAAAGTACAAGAAGTACATGAAGATCACTAAGAAGTATCACGTACACAACCCAGGCAATAAGGCTAAAGAAGGGGACCAGGTGACTATCCGCTCATGCCGCCCACTCTCAAAAACAAAATCGTTCGAAATCATTTTCTAAACAAAAACCTTCTTTGTTAACAGACCACCCCGAGCACTAGTGCTCGGGGTGGTATCGTTATGGGTATGTATATGCAATTTTTGCGAAGGCTCTTTGGAGTTGTTGCTGCGGTAGTGTTATTTCTCGGCGCTGGGTCTGTACAGGCCGCCTCTCTCTCGGGGGAGCAAGCACAAGCGATACTGGGACTGCTTGCCTCGTTTGGGGCCGACCAGGGGATCATTGCCAACGTTGCAGCTGCGCTAGGCGGGCAGGGGGCTAGCCCAAAGGGCGCTTGTGTTGATCTTTCACACACGCTCTCTAGTGGCTCGACCGATGCTCTTGCAGGAGGTGAAGTCTCAAGACTCCAAGCGTACCTCGGTGTGCGCGAAACAGGCTATTTTGGGCCGCTCACAAAACAGGCGGTTATCGACTGGCAAAAGGCACACGCTATCTCGGCGATAGGGGTCGTGGGGCCAGCGACTCGAGGCGTGATGGCGTGCAGTAGCACGCAGTCTCCAATGAACGTGGCCTCTACTGTGCCGGAAACTTCTACCACTCCTGAGACTCATACACCAACTCCAGTTGCCACGGTAACTCCAACTACGCCATCGCGCGCAGCTGCTATGTACATAACGCCGACTTCAGGTCGAGCCCCGCTGCAAGTTTCGTTTTTGTATGA
>JAUPWA010000074.1 GCA_030916835.1 Patescibacteria group bacterium
CTCAGTGCGTTCATAGTGATTTTTTGGCATTTTTAAAAGCCCCGCAGGGCTTTAATACCCTGTATAGTACGGTTTTTGAGCCAATTGTCAACCGGCCCCTTGTGGGGCCGGGAGTGGTGATTATCGGATCTCGTAGGTGATAGTTACGTCGTTGGTGAGCTTGTTTTGACCAACCGATATCTCAGGCGCTACCGCTTTCACACTATCCATGCCTCCAGTGGCGTAGGAACGTGCCGCGTATGGCTCTGGGCTATAGCCGTTTTCATTAAACGAGACGATGCGCACCAAAGAAACACCGAGCTCTTTGGAGAGCGCCTTGGCTTTCTCTTTAGCATCTGCTATGGCTTTTTCACGTGCTTCTTGTTGCGGGCCCTTTGGGTCGTCAAAGGTAAAGTTGAGGCCGCTTACATTGGTTGCACCCTTTGAGCCAACACCCGCAAGAAGGTCGCCCGCCTTTGCGGTGTCGCGCACCTTGATAGCGGTTGTTTGGCTCACCTCATAGCCAGTGAGTGTCTGGCGACCGGGAGGACAGTACACCGCACTAGCAGAGCCTGGTGCCGCTGCTGGGCACGCTGCTGTTTGATACTCATAGTGCGGCTGGATAGAGTAGTCGGTCGTCTTGATGTCTTTTGCATCTATCCCCTGTGCTTTGAGGTACGCTGTTATGGCGTTTGCTTTCGTGGTCACCTCAGTTTGTGCATCAGCAACAGTCGCCTTGGTTGCGCTTACTGAAAAGGTAAACGTAGCAATGTCAGGCACTGCAAGAAATTCGCCGTGGCCGGTCACCTGGATAGTGTTTGAAGCCTGCACGCCGGTGCCGATATATCGAAGATTAAGAATACCCGTCACCACCCCGACGGCCAAAAACGCAACGAGCATCCACCCTGCGGTAGTAAGCGCTCGCCCAAATTGCACCCCGCCCGGACCTTCAAATAAAGTCATAGATTATTTTAGTGAGTTAATAATGCTTAGGAATTGTGCTTCAGGGAGTGCTCCAGAGGCTGGTGCCATCTTCCCTGTCTTGGTGTTTACCACTACAGTAAACGGAGTGCCGTTACCACCACTTTGCCCCGCCTCGGTAGTGTCTTGGTCGATGCGACTTTGATAGGTCTTGTTGGTAACACATGTTCGATACTTGTTCATGTCAGCACCAAGCTGCTGTGCTACCTGTACATAGTAACTATCAGACAACTTGCTTTGATCGGCAAAAAGAGCGTCGGCAAACTTCCAATATCCGTCGCTCCCAAGCTGAGCAGCCACACACTCAGCAGCATTAGCTGCAGGATTTGCGTTGGGGTGGATAGAGACAAGCGGGAGCTGGCGCTGCACAAGTGCAATTTGGCCGTTAGACTCTGCCTGAATTTTTTTAAGTGTTGGATAGACCACCGAGCAATATGGGCACTGGAAGTCAGAATACTCAACAAGCACAATGGGCGCTGTTGGCGAACCTATGATGTGATCCTCTGCTGAAGGTGGGCGGATAGTGAGGTCGGTCGGCGCAACAGCCGCACCAGCTGCTGCAGCGTTCGCGAGCGTCGGCTGATTAGCGGGAGCGCGATTAACCGCAAAAATAGTACCTGCAACGATAACACCGGCAATAATTATGGCAGCTGACGGAGACAGCTCGAACTTCTTTTTTTCCTCAGACATGAGGGTAGTATACCACTCCAACGCCACCTCAAGCGAATCGAGATTACCTGTCTTTTAGTAAATCGCGGATCTCTTCCAACAAACGCTCCTGAGCAGGCTTTTGCGCCGGCGACTCCTGCTGCCCCTCTCGAAAGAGCTTTTGGCGCATAGAGGTAATTATTTTGAAGAACAAAAAGATCGAGAGGGAGATAACAAAAAAATTGATAATGGTCTGCAAAAATGACCCGTAGTGCAAGAGGAGCGGTTGCGCGCTTTGCGCAAACGGATTAGGCGACCTGAGTGTCAGGCTCAAATTTTTAATTTCGGTCGCTCCGTTGCCGGTAAAAAGACTGAGGAGCGGCGTGATGATGTCGGCCACAAGCGAACTTACTATCGCACTAAATGCGTTACCAACCACAACCGCTATCGCGAGATCAACCACGTTGCCTTTGACGGCAAAGCTCTGAAATTCTTTCCAAAATCCTCGTGCTCTGTTTTGAATATCGGGCATGTCTTAGGGTGTTGTGGTGCCTTTTGTGCTACTTATCTCGTCGACATCCTCTTGGATTTCATCAACGTCTTCTTGAATCTCATCGACATCTTTTTGAATCTCATCAACGTCTTCCTGAATTTCATCAATATCCTCTTGGATCTCGTCTATGTTTTGCTCAACCACCTCGATACTGCGCGTGGTGTAGTTTATCGACATTTGGATGAAGATAGAGAGATAAATAGCCTCCAAAGACACTACGGTCGTGAGGATAAGCAACATACGGTCAAATGGCAAGACCCCGAGCGCTACGAGCAAAAAACACGACAAAAACGCGAGCGTGTGCACCACAATAGAAGGCAGTGAACCTACCCAGCGTGTTATTGCGAGTGCATACTCCTCCAATGGTGCCTTCTGCCCCTTTGCCATATACGAGTAGTATAGCAGGTGCCCTGGAAACGTTCACTTGATACTCACTAGCAAAGCGTACACTTGGGTGATTATGAAAAAACAAACGCACCAAGACAGTAGTGTGCTGCGAGGACGCCCACAGCAAGCGCATCGGCTCGAGGGCGTGGTGCGCAATCTTGGTATCAAACCAGTACGCAAACCAAAAGGGCTGCAGACATGACACAACACAACACTAGATGGTGCGGTACTATACGAGAGTGCATCATCGATTCAGATTCAACCGAACCGACATGTGGCGCGAAGGAGCATGGCTAGACCTATGGAGTCTGGTCCACCTGCTTTCTGGCGTCTCCTTTGGGCTGGGTATTTCTTATCTCCACTTTGGCGCCCTCCCCTCTTTTTTACTTGTACTCGTCCTTCTTATTGCGTATGAGCTATGGGAGGCGATGGTGCGCATAGCTGAAGCGCCGACCAATCGTCTCATGGATGTGATGGTTGGATTGCTCGGTTACAGCATTGCTTATTGGTGTATCGTGCCCACACTTAGCACAGCGCAACATTTGTTTACCTTTGAAGCGACAGTCGCAGTAAACATTATTTTAGCAACTCTTGGTTGGCATGCATCACAAAAGGCCGCAGCCCTTAAAGAGCGCTTGCGTAAGCGATTTGCGGCCGAGCGCGCTACCCTGCTCAAGCGCGAGTCTCGCCTGCGTAAAAAATTTAAGCGGTAGGTTGGTGAGGGTGCACCCATGTGGGCACACTCCATTTTTCGAAACACAAAATCCCGGCACAAGGCCGGGATTTTGTGTGAAAAATGGGTGCCGTCGTAGAGGATGCTCCCGATTTCTTACTCTCGAAGAGAGTTTGAAATCGCAGTCCTGTGGATTAGAACTGTTTTTGAGAGAAGAAATGACGCGATGATTTATATTCCTGTGTTTTACCCTACCCTCTAGCGCACTACACTTACTTCCTCACAGGCTATTACAGCTACCGCTCATACTCGGTATATACGGGAACACTGCGAGACATCGCCTCAAGTCCCGTACGGACCCGCGAACCTATTGTTGGGCGCAAAAGTTTCAACGCTTCGTCTTGAGGACAGAACTTGTATGTCTCTATCTCATCCTTGTCTAAGACAATACTTGCGGCCGGCAAAATGCTCGGCGGATGGAACGGACAACTCACAAAACAAAACTCTCCAGCGAAAGCCGGAGAGAAATGAAGAAAGTTGCGACACGGCGAACGCGAACCCGTTGTCACGATTCCACCTGTTGTCAGGCCTGTCGTTGTACGCGTTGAGCCAGCGACCATCGTTGTCACGGTTCGCGTTCAGCAAGTTCGGATCGCCGTCGGATTGCGCGAAACATCTTCCATATCACCGCCCTTCGAATACTCTCAGGGTTGAATCGAATCCGGCATAGAAATGCCTTAATGTCTCGCGCCAAGTATCTTCTTTTTTATTGAAGTTTCTGCATGCATCACTCTATCCGAAACCGTGGCCGCGGATACTCTCGACGCATGGATACTGGGGTCGGTAGCGGAAAGCCTTGACCGTCCGCATATTCACCTACTGCCGTAAATATTATAGCTGAAATTTAATTTTTATAAAAAAATTAGCCCCATTCCGACGGATCGGAACAGGGCTAAGGACTAAGTTCAAAGGGACTGAAGTCCCGAGGATCTTAGGATTGAGAACCGACTTGCGACACGGCGAACGCGAACCCGTCGTCACGATCCCACCTGAGGTCAGGCCTGCCGTAGTACGCGTCGAGCCAGCGACCATCGTTGCCACGGTTCGCGTTCAGCAAGCGAGGAACGCCGTCGGAGTCGTTGATGGGTTCGCGCATGGCAACGATGTACCACAGACCCATCTGCTCGATTTCCTTGTCCGTGAACTTCAGACGGATGAGGCAGGCCAGTTCGGCGTTCGGCTTCGAGAGCTTGCGCTTGTCGGCCTCGGCGCGGATCTTCTTCGTGATCCGGTCGTTGTCCTCGAAGAGCATGCCCTTGAGAACGGCGACTTCGGTCGTCACGCCGCTCGTCGGCTTGAAGTCCGGCGAACGGAGCACCTGCTTGGCGTAGTCTCCGACGCGGAAACCGTTGCCTTCCAGACGCTTGATCCAGTCCTCGCCGGTAGTGCCGTCGCTGGTGACCGAGAAGTAGATGACGCCGTCTTCCTCGCGCCACGAACGGGTCGGTTCGGAAACCGAGAGTTCGTCGCGGAGAAAACGGAGCGCCCTGTCGTGGCCACCGAGCTTCTTGACGATGGCGTTGAGTTGGCCGGCCGTAAGACTGGCGGATGCGAATTCTGTGCTCATGATTGTATCTCCTTGGGCTAATTTGCCCGTTTCGTTTTCCTCTAATCCGAGGAGGAACCATGGCCTGTGTGGTCATAGCGAGGAATGGCCTAGTTTTAAGCCACTTTTCGCTATGACCAATCGCAAATCTTATCAAAGAACTACACCCCATATCATACACCTAAACACCATATTTGTCAATAGTCCCCCGAGGAAATAGGGTTGCCCTATCAAGGTGGGACTAAGGCAAAATATGCCGAGTATAATCACTCAACTTAAAGACTCTCCTCGATTTCAACAGCATCATCTTCATCCACACCTAAATCATCCATGATCTCCTGAACACGCTCGGCCGTATCCTTATCAAGGTCATGACTCTCCATAAGCTCCTTAACATCTTCGTCGGGAGCTTCTACATTTGAAGATTTACGCTCATACTGAACACCTAGAAAAGTAAGATTGGGTATATCAAGACCTATTTCTTCTTTTATCTCGCGGACACAACCAGCGTATGGGGATTCGAGTGCGTCCACAACACCACCAGGAACACTCCAACCCTCTTTATAGCTTTGTTTTACAATAAGTAGTTCACCTTTATCATTTAGAAACAGTGCGGCACAGCCAACATGCCTTTTAGGCAAGGATGCTATGTATTCTGCGTGCGGCATCATGTTATAAGCATTGTACGTTATTTTATTAACTTTTCTCCAACTCTAGATATAAAAAGAGTCCAACAAGATTTTAGCTTGTTGGACTCTCAACATGTAGAAGGAGTGCTCCTTAGGACTTTTCCTTGAGGCGCGTGATGGGCAGGCCGTGTTGCTTGAGCGGTCTATCCAACTCATAAGTCCCACCATCGTTCATTGTTAGCATTCGATATTCGCAGTTGTCGAGGTTGCCGAAGGATTCGAAGAGCTCCTCATCCCACCCAAAGATGATCATGAGCAGTACTCGAAACTCGAAGCCGTGAGAGAAGATCACAACGTCGTTCCCAGTCTCTTCTTGAAGACGGAAGAGTTTATCCTTAAACATCGTCAGCCGGGCGATCAGGTTTGCGGCGCTTTCCCCTGTAGGGAATGTATACCGCAGCACTCCAGTGCGGTAACGGTCTGCCTCGATCCATGGCCTGTTCTCCGCGGTGATGATGCCCCAGTCCTGTTTTACAATGAGAGGCTCCTCTACAACTTCAACAGTGATTCCGTTCGGCAGCATCGGTACAACAATCTCAAGCGTTTGCACATTCCGAACACCTGGTGAGGTGAAGAATTGGATAGCTCTACCTCTCCTCAAGAGCTGGGTCAGCACTCCGCCAAAAAGCCGAGCTTGTTGTATCCCTTTTTCAGTAAGAGGAATGTCGAGGTCGCGCATCGTGTCGTAGATATTGTTGTCGACATCTTCGAGGGATTCGGCATGCCTACAGATGATAATCCTTGGATTACCCATGATCCATCCTTTCCGTTGGTTCTTTCGTGGATTCGCAGTAAACTCAGTGCATGAGCCACTTAGACGACATGAAGCACGGCGAGTTTTTGATGACACTACGCGATGCAGATATTTTTCCAGACGCATCAGACACAGCTGACATTATTTGGAAGGACCGACCCACCAGCAAGGTTGTCCTTTTTAACGAAGTGGGCGAAATTGCCCTCCTAGGCAACAAAGTAAACTCTTTTTTTTTACTACCAGGCGGTGGTATTGAGCAAGGCGAGTCTGTACTTGATGGTACAAAGCGTGAGTGTCGAGAAGAAACTGGTTGCGAGATTGAGATTCTGAACGTGCTTGGCATCACTGAAGACTTTCGCTCCAGAGACAGCAAGCACTGCATCAGTTTCGGCTATTCCGCAAAAGTTGTTTCTCACGGCAGCGCAGCCCTAACCGAGAACGAGGCTGATATTGGAGCATATATCAAATGGCTCCCCTTATCCGAAGCAGTCGCGCTCTTCACGCTTCAAGAAGGAAACGTTAAACGGGGTGAGGTAAAGTTTTACAACACCTGTTTCAATATTCTTCGAGACTCGCTTTTTATCCGTCGAGCTCAAGAGCTTATCAAAGGTTAGCATCCCCCTGATTTTGCGGATGATATCCCCCGTCGATACACGCTCTTCGTTGTAGCGTGGAAGAAAGTGTACTTTGGTGTGCGGCGAAGCGCTCTCCACGGTCGCTATCCTTCGTGCACTTCTAACAGCATCACCCTCTTCACCAAAAACGATACTGCTTGGTTGAAGCAGCTGCAACGCTTCTTGAGTATTCGGGCTTGTGTTTGTAATGTAGACGAAATCAACGAACCTGATGCTCGCGAGCATCTTCGCTCGCTGGCTCTGTCCGATTATCGGTCTATCTTGGCTTTTGTACCCCCGAACATATATATCCGAAAGCACAGCCACCACAAGCAAGTCCTCGAGTGAGGCAGCATATTCAAGCAAGTGAAGATGCCCCACGTGAATGAGATCGAAGACCCCCCCCAACCAAAGTGAACGTCTTGCCATGCGGCAGAGCACCCTTGGTTTCTATAGCGTTTTGGAAGACGGTCACCATTTGGGCGCTCCTCTGTTAAGGTTCAAAC
>JAUPWA010000075.1 GCA_030916835.1 Patescibacteria group bacterium
ATTCTTTGCTTTGACCTCCGCTAGGGTCGATGAGCACATGGTCGACGAGCCCTTGGTAGGGTTTTAGTTTTTCGGCTAAAGCCGCACCATTCGACCCAACCCCCCTGAGTGCTTCGGGTCCACATTGGAGTATGACAACCTTCCCATTGGTCGACTCTTTGTAAAGTCGGACCAACTCGACAGGCGGCCAAGGCAAGTTGAGTTGAACTCCGTGACAATTCTTCCCTGCCAACCCATCTGCATAGACCAAGTCGTTGAGAATATGCTGCGCACTCTTCTTGTCTGTGTAGAAGTGGAGGATGTTAAGCGCTCCCGTGTGATTTTGGAATATCTCTGGGATCATCCTCAAAGGCGCATATCGTTTGGGTGTTGTGGAAAATGTAGGGTCGAGCGTCCTGCTACTCACCAGCACGCCGACCATGAGATTGTGTTTGGCATATTGTGGTCGAGACTGCAATATCCTATTTGCTTCCACGACTGTGGTTACACCGGTCACGCCGATGTATGGGACTGGTCGCATTTTGGTACCCTCCTGTTTGAACGACTGGTACATGCATACCATATTTAGCGCAACGCATATAGTGGAAACGAAAGGGGCCGCCGATAGTCTGGCGGCCCAAGGGCAAGAGTTAGGGATGATTTTGGAAGTAGGCCAACGTTGCCATGATCGCTACCACGACCATCATCCCGAGGCCTACAAAGCGAAATCTGATCCCGCTTCTGCGTTCCTTTTTTTGAGCTCTTGTGAACATTAAAGAAGGTGTCAGCATCGATATATCTCCTGTTATGGTCCACTTTTCCGATATCGATCAATCCAACGTTCAACTGTTTCAGCACCCACAGGATCGTCCAAGCCTTCGACTTGCACCGTGCCATACTCAGTGATTTGCAGCACCTGCGAAATAGTTCCACTTGGGGCTGTCGGGATCTGAGGCAGTGGCGCCTCTCGAGTAATGCCGCACCTCTTGAGAATCTCAAGATTGGCTGCGACCTTCTTTGAGTCTGGTGGTTGTGTAGCTGTACGCACCGCCTGTTGTCGAGCCTGAGAGTCTCGAACGATACTTCCCAAATGAGCATCGATTCTGTGGGCTAAGTACTGTTTAAAAATTTCTCTGGGCTTTTTTCGTGGACTACCCATAGCAAACCTCCTTCCTTCTAACCGCAGGTTATAGCATGAAATTAAAAATACACCAGCTGATAGTTTGAGCAGACTTTCATGAGAGGGGTATATATAAAAGAGAGGGGGCGATGAACTGTTGAGACAAACAGTATTAGGTGCTAGTGTTGCGCAGGAAAGTAACTCACTACTTGCGTAGGTTGCCATGAAACCAGCACAAAGAGCTATCAAGAACTCCTCCCCTTACAACAAGACTCTAAAGAAAGCTGTTGGGGGACAAAGAGCCAAACCCGCTTCTAACAAAAAACGGAGGACCAAACGATCTAAGCAAGTTCCGCTTATAACAACTCTCTTAGAGCTACTAGCAAAGGAGTACGCCGCACTCGGCACTAACCTACTACCAACCATGAATGACGCGCGGCAAGTTGGTATCCCCCAAACAAAACTGCGCTCAGTGTTTGGTACGCTGTATGAGCCTGCGTATCACTTCCTTGTTTCGATTAGGCACCTCATCTTGGGCACGACCGTGGGGAATCTTATGGTGGCGCTCTACCCTCTAGCCCCGAAGAAAATTGCGAGCCTCGCCGTTTTTCCAAATGAGTCTCAGGTACTAGGCTCACGTGTCGCGGGTAGATTAAGAGGGCTCAAACGCTGATCGCTCCTGGCGTCTCGGTCGCCGCAACCTGTTTGCGGCGACTTTTTTATGAAAAGACAAAAGGGGCCGTGCAGTCTAGCTGCACTGACCCCTTTGCGGTCTCCTAGCGGAGATGCGCTGCCTCCTACCATTGGGTTCTCTCCAATGGAGTCAGTGGCTCCTTAGCCGCAAGCGCTGGTCAGCTCAGGGCGACTTTCGTCTTTCTCTATGCGGTATTAGCCTTAGACAGAGACGCGCTGGCGCATCCTGTTTCTAAGGTTATCCCCCACCCTGACTGGTTATGCAAAAGGTCTTACCCAAAGGATACGAACCTCTTTGCTCTGTACCACCATAAAGAACGTACTGCATTTGCGCTGAAACGCAAAGCCCAGAGCTTCGGCACATGACTTGAGTCTCCACGCTTTAGTCACGATTTAGAGGCCTTAGCTGCTGGTCCGGGGAAATCCCTGGCGGTTTCGACCAAGGGTCGAAAAAGGCACGCTCTGGTGAGAAAATACCAAACAACTACAAACTCCGCAAACGTGGTATTAAAATCGAATTTTCATCTGGGGGAATATACAAGGAGGAAAGGAATTGGGCCGCTTCTACCGAAGCGGCCCATATTATTTTTTTGATCTGGCGGAGAGGGTGAGATTCGAACTCACGGTACCTTGCGGCACGCCTGTTTTCAAGACAGGTGCTTTAGACCACTCAGCCACCTCTCCAATGTTGCACACAATACACTTTTTACGTGATTTTTGCTACCACTAATGTACCCGTCCCAAAAACGGCAGGTCGATAGTTTTTTTGCGCTGCTCCACCGAGAGCTTTACTTGCGCCACCTTTCTCTTTTTTTGCCTATCAGGTTCGCGGTGCTGCACCGCCTTGAGGCTCGAGGCCAGGTGCACCGTTTGCGACCCATAGCGGCGGTTTAGCGTATCGACCGCACTTAAGATTGCCACCTGCTCACTCGCTTTTGCACTCGCGCCAAACAGATCTTGTGGCAAGGCGCTCTCATGCACGAGCGAGCGCAGCGACACCCCGGTCGCTCGGTACAAAATATTTGGTACAAACATCTCAGCAAAAACTTTGCGTAGCGCCCCGAGTATGATCATGGGGTCATTGGTCGGCAGCGAAAGCGGCACTTCGCGATTTCTATACAAAAAGTCTTGCGACTTCAGCATAACCCCCACCTCGCGCGCATGTGCGCCCACACCTCGCGCCTTAGCACATGCGCGCTCAATGTTTTTTGAGAGTTGTGCAAAGACAAATGCTTTGTCTTTCGAGGGTGGCGAGAACGTGCGCGTCTTGATAATTGAGCCTGGGATCTGGTCTGGCTCAAGTGCTAATTGTTTAGTGAACCCGCCTCGCAACTCATACCAAATTTCTCGATACGGTTTGGCAATTTTGTGTTCGCGCAGCCACGCCTCATCTTTTTGCGCGAACTGCAGTGCTGTTGTTATACCGAGTGCACTGAGTGTTAGCGTCATAGCGCGCCCAATACCCCACACACTACCAATGGGTACTTTTTCTAAAAATGCGGGGATGAGCTCGCGCGCAATAGGTGTGAAGCCGGCCGGCTTGTTGTGCTTTGAGCCGATCTTTGCAATAACTTTGCTTGGCCCCATCCCTACCCCAAACGTGATACCGAGGCTCGCCTCTAGGTCATGCTTTATCATGAGCGCGATTTGTTCATACGTCATGCTATATGCATGCTCAAGCCCTGTAATGTCGGCAAAGCACTCGTCGATGCTGTATTCCTCGACCAGTGGTGTGTAGCGTCGCACTATCGCGTACATACGCCGCGCATACACTGAGTATGCTGTGTAGTTTGAGTTCACAACCACAATGTCGGGGCAGCGTTCACGAATCTCTTTCATGGGCATGCCACGGTAAAGCCCAAGGCGCTTCGCCTCGATAGAGAGCGCCGTTGCGGCACCACGCTCGGCGCCAGTGACTATCGGTTTGCCGCGCAGCCGATAATCCATCGCCTGCTCAATGGAGGCAAAAAAGGAGTCGCCATCGAAGTGAAGAATGGTGCGTTCCATACCTAGGTGTAGCTGCGGAATGTCGCAACCACAACGCCGACAATCTCTCCTTGCTTCGGATAGAGGTTTGGATATGTTGGGTTAGCCGCTTCTAGATACAGTTTGCCCTGCTTTTTGCGCAAATATTTTATAGTGTACCCGTCTTCCAGTAGCGCAATCACAATGTCTCCCACTTTTGGCTCTTTGCCACGCTCAAAGATGACCAGGTCGCCCGAGAGAATGCCAGCCCCTTGCATAGAGTCACCCTCAACCTCCAAAAGATAGCTCGCGTTTTTGTTGCGGATGAGGTACTCACCCACGGTTATCGTGTCGGCCAACTCTTCATCAGCCGGCGACGCAAAACCCGCTTGCACATGTCCGAGCTTGCGCAGTGTGTGGGGCTTGCGAGAAGATGCTGCTTTGCCGTGTACCATACTGTATTCTACCAAATTGCATCATTTTGCAGTGTATACTTTACGTGTATGCACGAAGGGATTCGGTGGCAGGTACTCACACACGAGCACAGAGATCGCTCAACCGACTGGTACTGGGGGTTTGGCATCCTGGCGGTAGTTGGTATTGGCCTGTGCGTCTATTTTGGCAACATGCTTTTTGCGCTTATTATCGCACTTGCTGCTATTTCAATTGGCGTACTCCTTGCCCGCGGACCCCGCGAGCATGGTGTGCATGTGCACCCGCGTGGCGTAACGCTCGATGGCACACTCTACCCCTACCCGGCACTCCAGTCGTTTTGGGTGCATGTTGAAGACCCGTATGAGCTTGGTGTCCCCGAGGAGTATCACGAAGAGTTTGAGCCCCGCTCGCACCTACTCCTCACCACCACTAGCTATATCCACCCAACGCTCACCATACCGCTTGATGATTTGGACCACGCCCAAGAGGTGCGCGACTATTTGGTCGCCTATGTGGCCGAGGAGAAGCAGGAGCGCCACTTTAGTGACCATGTTGCTGAAGCGCTTGGTTTATAGCCGATTTTGGTGTACTTTGAGTATGCTCTGCTCGTGTAGGTTCCTCTAGGAGTAGCTGCTCCCGTCGTTCAATGGATAGGACGCATCCTTGCGGAGGATGCAATGTGGGTTCGATTCCTGCCGGGAGCACCAAAAAAACAAAACCACCCCAATTGGGGTGGTTTTGTTTTTTGTTTAGGCCTTGAGGAGCTTGGCGACCTTTGCCTTGCGGCGAGCTGCGGTGTTCTTCTTTATAATGCCGCGCTTGAGTGCCTTATCAATAGCCTTGTAGGCTGCGGCGAGAGCCGCCTTGTCGCCCTTGGGAGCGAGGCGAGCCGCCTTGGTTGTGGCGCGCACAGCCTGCTTGCGCACCTGATTCATAGCGCGCTTACGAAGTGATTGGCGGTGGGCCTTTTTTGCACCTTTGGTGATTGCCATATGTGCGAGGCACTATAGCAGTATTTTCTCCATTGCGCAATAACTGGCCGCGCGAGGGTAGGCACGGTAAGCTAAGGGGATGATAGGCAAGCTCACTGGGGTACTCGACTCGCTAGGCGCAGGCCAAGCCCTTATCGATGTCTCAGGTGTGGGCTATGTGGTGCGCGTACCCGCGGGCCTTGAGGGACTACTCCCCCCAAGCAGCGTCGTAACCCTCTTTATATACACCGCGGTGCGTGAAGATGCTATCGACCTCTATGGCTTTGCAACCAACGAGGAGCTTGGCTTCTTTAAACTCCTTATGGGCGTCTCGGGTGTGGGGCCCAAAACAGCACTCGGCATCATGAGTGTTGCTGATGTCTTGTCGCTAAAGCGAGCAATCGCAAAGGGTGACGCCGCAGCACTCACCTCGACCTTTGGTATTGGCAAAAAGAGCGCTGAGCGCCTCGTGGTAGAACTTCGCGATAAAATAAAACTGCTCCCTGCCGACACTACCCCGGACACACCTTCAGACGCCGATGTTATCGAGGCTCTGCAAGGTCTTGGCTACAGTGCGCTCGAGAGTCGCAAAGCGCTGCGCGATATCTCCCCCACCCTCGTGGGCACCCGCGAGCGCCTTGCCGCCGCTCTGCGCAACTTGGGCACCAACACAGCATGAGACGCCTTATCCCAAAAAAACTACTTTCGCTCTATCATCTTGCGTTTGCGCTTTTGGGCGCCCGTTGGTATGGCAACCCCTCTGCACAACTATTTATTGTTGGGGTGACTGGCACCAAGGGCAAGTCGAGCGTTTCAGAGTTGGTACGCACTCTGTTTGCTGGTGCAGGATACAAAACCGCGCTTGCCTCGACCATACATTTTCGCATCGGCGACGACATAGAGCCCAACCTCTACAAAATGACGATGCCTGGCCGGGCCCGACTACAAAAGTTTTTACGAAAAGCACTAGACACTGGCTGTACGCACGCAGTTATAGAAATGACCTCTGAAGGCGCGGCGCAATTCCGCCACAAAGGGATAGAGCTCGACGCGCTCATCTTTACCAACCTACAGCCCGAGCACATAGAGTCGCACGGCTCTATGGAGGCATACGCTGCGGCAAAACTTTCGCTCGCGCAGCACCTTGCCGACTCACCCAAACGACCGCGCATCATAGTGGCAAATGCTGAGGATGCCTACGGACCTGCGTTCCTTGCTGTTCCTGTTGAGACCAAGGTGCCCTTTTCGCTCAAAGACGTTGAGCCGTATAACGTGGACGATACGAGTATGCGGTTTGTGTACCACCGCGAGGTGTTTAGTGTGCCACTGCCAGGGCTTTTTAACTTGCGCAACGTACTTGCAGTACTAAGTCTTGGTAGTGCTATGGGGATTGCTGTTGGGGTTATGAAAAAAGCGCTCGAGCACGTGGGGCCCATTAAGGGCCGCGTCGAGCGTGTCGAGGTTGGTCAAGATTTTGCGGTCGTTGTTGACTATGCGCACACTCCCGACTCACTTAAAGCGTTGTTTGAAACTTTTAGGAGCAGCAACCCCGACCACCGCATCATCGTTGTTATGGGCTCAACTGGTGGCGGGCGCGACCAGTGGAAGCGCCCCGAAATGGGCCGCATAGCCGACGAGTACTGTGATGTCGCAATATTGGCCAACGAGGACCCCTACGACGAAGATCCTCACAAGATTTTAGGTGAGATAGCGAATGGGTTTTCTGAGCACCAA
>JAUPWA010000076.1 GCA_030916835.1 Patescibacteria group bacterium
GCCGTCCATAGGGTCAAAGTCATTTATTTCAAAGCGAAATTCGTGGGGCACACCCGCCTCAGCTAAGCGCTCTGCAATAGCGGCATGGAGCGCTAGTGCGCGCATACTCCCGACATGCACACGGCCCGAGGCAGTCTTTTCGTCGCGGATGAGCAAGGTCTTCCCTGCTTTGATCTGCTCTCCCAACTGCTCCTCTATCTGCCCATGTATGCGGTCTAGCCAAAACATACTCCCAGCTTACCGCCTTTCCCCTATTTGCGGGAGGTGTTGACATGTTGCATGATTCACTGTTGTATTGTACATGGCTGGTCTTAAGAAGAATACGCCAGCTAATGGCCTAAACTAACTGGAGAATTGAGTTGCTACATAGAACACTAAACGCTCTGCAGATACTCGCGTATATTGTGGGGCCGGGGGCCCTCATCTTGTACGCTTGGCTCAATCGCAATGGAGACACTCCGATGCACCCCATGACCTGGTTGTGCATCACCGCTCTGAACCTCTACCTCGTCATTACGGACATACGCAGAGGGCGGCGCGCTGCGGCACTGCTTCCTGCAGCATTCACCATCGGCTCAACAGCTGTGGCAGTGCTCAGTATGCGGCATGGCACCTACAGCCTCGGTCCAAAGGAGTATGTGATCGCAGCAGGTGTCCTCTTGGCGATAGCGCTGGGGAAGCGCTGGGGCATGTGGGCAGCCTGTGGTGCTCTGCTTCTCTCTGGCGTACCACAAGCATTGAAGCTTTTCGAATCGGGAGATCTTTCGGCATCGTGGTTATGGAGCGCTGGCCTCCTTACGGGGACCATTTCGTTCATGGCCTCCAAGAACCGGGATCCTGAGGATCTATCCTTCCCGGGCGCGGTCGCACTCTACAACCTGATGATGCTGCTGGCGCCGTTCGGCTCATCTGCATAACCCTCAGCTCAACCAGCTGAGGCATCAAAATCCCCGACTCGCGCATGCGCGAGTCGGGGATCTGCTTTTTATGTGGTACTTAGGATTACTCCACCTTGAGGATTTTGTATTTCTGCGTGCCCTTGGGAGTGTGAAAGGAGAATTCATCACCTTTCTTTTTACCAAGCAGTGCATTGCCCAGCGGCGAGTGGTAGGAGATTTTGCCTGAAAAAAGGTCGGCCTCTTCAGCGCCGACGATGGTGTAGGTGTGCTTTTCATCGCTCGCAAGTTTTTGGACCGAGACGAGCGAGCCCATCCCAACCGAGTCGGTTTTGGTACCACGCACAATTTTAGCGCTCTTGAGGATTGCCTCGAGTTTTTGGATGCGCTCTTCAACTGCGCTCTGCATTTCGCGCGCCTCTTGGTACTCAGCGTTTTCGGAAAGATCTCCGAGTGAGCGGGCGTACTCGAGCTGCTCAGCTACCTCGCGGCGACGCGTGGTGCGCAACTCCTCTAACTCTTTCGTCAGCTCCTCAAACTTTTCTTGCGAAATGAATTCTTCAGTCATGATTATATAAACTGCTATTGAGTGATAAGTGTAACGGAATCTAGCCTGAAGTCAACCGGTGGATAGCAAAAGTAAAGTGCTCCTCTTACGGAGTAAGGTACTGGGGCGCATTTTCACGCATCCATAAGAAGAATTGCCCCACCGCCGCAGGGCTACCTATGGTGGTGTGTTGGGGGCCTCGCTCAAGCACTATAGCGTATGCATAGCGCGGATGCTCATAGGGGAAAAATCCTATCATCCATGAATTTACATATTCATTACGCACGCCCACCTGTGCGGTTCCTGTCTTTGCCGCAACGTGCACAAAGTCGAACTTTACTGCCCCAGCAATACCCTCAGTCACACTCATGCGCATACCCTCGCGTACGATCTGCATGACCGACTCAGAAATATGCAGGTCTTGCGCCTGTACTGTTGAACTCGCCACCAACACAGGAGTAACGAGTTTGCCGCCATTTGCCACTGCCGCAGTTGCACGCGCTGCCTGTAGCGGCGTCACCTGCATGCCATACTGCCCTATCGCCGTGTGGTAGGTGTCACCTACGCGCCAGGTCGGATCTTCGGGAAAATATTTTGCTTTCCATGCTGCCGTTGGAATGTTGCCGTCTTGTGTTGGAAATCCCACAAGCCCCGGGTCCTCAGCAAACCCAAAAAGCCGGAAGTATTTGTCGAGCCTATCAATCCCAAGCCCCGGCTGACCTTGGAACCCTCCGCCGACTTCATAAAAATACACGTCTGAGGATACTGCTATCGCCTTGCGCACGTCAACCCATCCATGGGCGCGCCAGTCTTTGAACACCGAGGGTCGCTCGGGGTCATACGGGTTAGGTAAACTGATAGAACCAGTAGACAAAATTTGTTTGTTGGGGCTAATGATGCCCTCAGTGAGCGCTCCTGCAGCAACCACAGGCTTCACGATAGAGCCTGGTGCATACAGGCCACTCGTAGCGCGATTAAGGAACGGTCGACGAGAGTCGGTGTTAATAGACCGAAACGCTGCCGAGTCGCCCGCTGCAAGAGCGTTTTGTGAAAACTCAGGGTAGCTCGTCATGGCGACTATCTCTCCGGTATAGATGTCCATAACGACAGCAGCTCCACCTTGAAACTTCGAGTCTTCTGCGCGCTGGGCAAGCGCATCATACAGCCCTTGGGTCAGCTTTGCGTCAATCGAAAGAGCTATTTGCTGCCCCGGCTCTTGCGGCTGCGTCACGCTCTGAGCGATTACCTTACCGTGCGCGTCGGTCTGGGTTAGCTCCATCCCGTTTACACCACTAAGCTGAGCGTCAAAAGCCTTCTCGGCACCATCTATGCCGATGAACTCGTTGCGATAATAGGAGCCGCTCTTGTCCTTAGCGGGCGACTTTGCGTAGCCCACCACGTGGGCGATTCCGCGCATAGCTGCATACACTCGCGTTGCAAACTCTTGCGTAGTGGTACCGACCACGCCGCGCTCGTTGTAGGCAAGCGGCAAACCGGTGCGGTCGGTAATGAGCCCGCGGTCAGCAAACAGAATAGTTTGAGAGAGTTGATTGCGCTGTGCTAGGTCTTCATAGTCGGCACCATGAACGATCTGCATAAATCCTGCCCGCACCGTAAGGAGGGTGAAGATAAGCGCCAACACCCCACCAGTAAACAAAAAGGTGCGCCGCCGCAGAGGGCGCTCAAGACGCCCCTCAAAGCGGTCTTTATCAAAATCATTTGTCGACGCGTCGAGCAAAATTTCATCAGGTGCAATTTCTCGCAGCGTCTTTCGCTTTTTGCGACTGAGCATAGCAGCACTAGTATAGCGCTTTAGATGATGCTCGGCACGCGCGAGCGCAAATGAGGCATCAGCACGGCACGCAACACAGTGATACCAATCACCAGCATGAGGCATATACCCAGATAGTGTAAAAATCCTGCAGGGTACCCCCACAGCGCATCAACAACAAACGCCAAGAGCGCGGCACTATACCCATAGCCATAGGCTGCAAGGAGCAACACCGCAATGACTGCAAATGGCCAGACACTAAGCCAAAAACTGCTTACGAAGAGAAAAATGGCTAGTGTGTAGAGTACAAGACGTTGCATACTATTTAGCAATTTCAACAAAACGCAACTCTTGCACATTCACCGGCATACGCAGATAGAGCGTGGTGAACGACTCACCTTTTTTTGTTTCAAACCCCACCACCTTTGCCACATAGCCGCCTGCAACGCCTGGCAACAGCACCGAGTCGCCCGCTGCCACACCACTACCAACCGGTACCTGTGTGCTCAGTGTGCCACCTCCCTGGCCCTCCACAGTAACAGGGATAGTAGGGTGTACACTCGACTCCATGAGCATGCCCTGATATATCTGCCCCGGCGAAGAGAAGAGCACAACACGTGACGTGCTGTCATATACCGCATCCACCTCGCCGATAATAGTGGTACCACCCGCATACACCAGTGCCTTGTCGCTCACCCCCTGCAAGCGCCCCGCGTCAACAATGAGCGTGTCATACGGTACCGCCGGCGGACGCACAAGAACACCAGCAAGGAGTGCACGCACTGAGCCGTCGCGCCCCATACGCGACTTGAGCCCAAGATTTTCTTGATACAGAGCATCGCGGTCAGCGAGCGCAGCTGTTGTTGAGGCGAGTGCTGCGCGCAGCTGCTCATTTTCGTGCGCAAGAGACGCGTTCGTGCGCAACGTGCCCACCACGCCGGCAAAAGGATTGTGTGCCACAACAGGCGCCATCATGCGCCATAGGAGGGAGCCGACCTGCTCGCGCCACACACTCCCCACCACAAGCAGTGCCACGCAAAACAAGAGCATTGCCACATATGACGCGCGGCTACGCGATGTCCTCCTCATGCTCTAAGAGTACATCCTTATAAAATTCAAGATTTTCAAGCACAACTCCGGTGCCGCGCGCAACCGCTGTTAGTGGGTCGTCGGCAACAATCACCGGAACCTTGAGCCACTGTGACAAAAGCGCGTCCAGCCC
>JAUPWA010000077.1 GCA_030916835.1 Patescibacteria group bacterium
GATGAGACGGTGTGCTATCGCGTCGAGGATTTTGCGGTGCTTGGTAATTATGTCGTACGCCTTCTTGTAGCCGCCATCCATCAATTTCTTTACCTCAGCATCAATCTCAGCCGACACCTTTTCAGAATATTCGCGCCCATCGATACCGCTGCCAAACAGCGCGCGACCACCCTCGCCTACGAGCGCTACGGTGCCCATCTTTTCGCTCATACCAAAGCGCGTGACCATGTCGCGCGCAAGCGCGGTTGAAACCTGCAGGTCGTTTGAGGGGCCAGTGGTCACATCATCAAACACCTCGAGCTCGGCCACATAGCCACCCAAGCTCATCGCGATGTCGTCGAGGAACTCCTTGCGGCTCTGCATGCGCTTGTCCTCAAACGGGAGCTTGAGCGTATAGCCCGCAGCACGACCGCGACTGATGATAGAAATTTTGTGGACTGGGTCGGCATATGGCAAGAGTGAGGCGACGAGCGCGTGGCCTGCTTCGTGGTAGGCGGTGATCTCCTTCTCCTTCATATTAAGTACGTGTGTCTTGCGCTCGGGGCCAAGCATCACCTTTTCAATCGAGCGGACAAGGTCGTACTGCGCAACACTGCGGCGATTCTCGCGTGCAGCGAGAATCGCCGCTTCGTTCATAAGGTTCGCGAGGTCTGCACCACTAAAGCCTGGCGTGCGCTCAGCGATGACTGCAAGGTTCACATCCTCAGCAAGAGGCTTTTTGCGCGCATGGATGGTGAGGATGTCGACACGGTCGGCGCGATCAGGAAGGTCGATAACCACACGGCGGTCAAAGCGCCCCGGGCGCACGAGCGCAGGGTCGAGCACATCAGGGCGATTGGTTGCTGCCATGACGATAACTTTCTCGTTTGGTTCAAAGCCGTCCATCTCAACCAAAATTTGGTTGAGTGTTTGTTCACGCTCATCATTACCACCCCCTACTCCTGTGCCGCGGCTGCGACCGACTGCATCAATTTCGTCGAGGAAGATAATCGCCGGTGCGGTGCGCTTAGCAGTGAGGAAGAGGTCGCGCACGCGCGATGCACCCACGCCCACAAACATCTCGACAAACTCTGAGCCCGAGATAGAGAAGAATGGCACTCCTGCCTCGCCAGCAACTGCGCGCGCGAGCATCGTCTTACCGGTACCTGGGGCACCCATCAGCAAAATACCCTTCGGGATGCGCGCACCGATATCGAGAAACTTCTTTGGATTTTTAAGAAAGTCGACGATTTCAAGCAACTCAACTTTCGCCTCCTTAGCACCCGCAACATCTTTAAAGGTTACGCGCGAGCCTTTATCGTTGGGGTCAATGACGCGTGGCTTACTCTGACCAAAGGAGAAGGCCTGCATACCAGCACCGCGCACCTGGCGGCTGAGGTACCACACAAAGAATGCGATGAGGAGCAGCGGCGCGAGGAACGGTGCGAGCGCTGAGAGCCAAAACTCCCAACCACTTTGGCGCTGGATAGTGATGGTTACTTTGTCGAGCGCGTCTTTTGCAACCCCATAGTTGGCAAGCGTTTGGGTGAGCGCGGTGTCGGGCTCCTTTTTAGACTTCTTCTCGACATTTTCGGCATACGCAATTTTAAGATCATCACCATTCACGGTGATGGTGGTTACCTTCCCCGCAGCAACATCTTGTGCAACCGCAGAGATAGGGATATCAACCGGCTCTTTACCACCTCCAGTAAAGTAGCTATACGCACCTGCAAGGAGCATGAGTATAAAAACGCTCAGCGCAAGATTGGTCCAAAAGTTATCACCCCGTGGCATCTTTGGGACAGGCACCTGAGGGCCCCGCTTACGTGGACTCTGTTGATTTTGTTGTTCTGGCATGTTGATTCAATAGTAGCATTTCTCTCTACGTGCAGCAAAAAAATTCATTCAATGGTAGAGTTTTTGCATGTCTCTCATAGAGCACAAAAAGGCGCGGCTCAACTACGACGTCCTCAAGGAGTTTGAGGCGGGGCTCGAGCTGCATGGCTTTGAGGTAAAGTCGCTGCGCGCGGGCCACGGCAAACTTGAGGGCGCACATATAATAGTACGCCCCAGCGGCAGGCGGGGCGGGTTTGAAGCGTTTCTTGTGGGCGCACAGATCCCTCCCTACCAAGCTGCCAACACACCGAAGGAGTATGAACCTGAGCGCGCACGCAGGCTCCTGCTCACCCAAAAGGAGCTTGTCGAACTCGCTGATAATGAGAAACAGAAAGGGTTGACAATAGTGCCACTTTCAGTGTATAATAAAGGGCGAAACCTGAAGCTGAAAATTGCTGTTGCCCGTGGGCGCAAATCGTTCGACAAGCGCGCCGTGCTCAAAGAGCGCGACACCAAGCGAGACATACAGCGCACCTTGAAAAATCAATAGGACTGGCGTTCGCGAAGAGTTCGCTTCTTGAAAGAAGCTGATTCCTCGGGGATGCCAGGCTTAGACAATAGTGGTACTCATGAGATGCGCGCAGTAGTAGCCCCACCCTACTTAAAAAGTGGGAAACCCTAACTGGCAAAAATACTGCCTCGCCGTATTTCTCGGCGAACGACTTCGCATTTGCTCCGGCATTAGCGTAAGCTCGCATCCGCTCAGGCCCGCCTACGGCTTGAGGTCGGGTGTTATATAGTAGGCTCAAGCGATTGCAGCTGATCGATGCAATTGATGAAAAATAGATCTGCTGCCCCATTCGATTTTGTTTGTTTCAAACGGATGGAGCTTAAGA
>JAUPWA010000008.1 GCA_030916835.1 Patescibacteria group bacterium
ACTGTGACCGACAGTGCAGGCGCTTCTGCGGGTGCTGGTACTACCATAGCAGTCGGTCAAATAACTAGTGACGCAAAACCGCGCCTCACGGCCACCACTATCGCGCCATCACCAGTTGTTGTTGGGCGACAAGAAACACTTACTGCAAGTGTGCGCAATGATGGTGCAGCAAATCCGTTTATTGTTGATATAGAAATATATGACAGTGCGCAGCGCCAGATCGCTCAACGGGTGTATGACAATCAAACAATAGCAACGGGCGCCACAGCCAACTATGCGCTCAGTTGGTTACCGCCAACGATAGGAGTGTATACGGTTAAGATTGGCTTGTTTAAAGCCGGATGGGCGGGGCTTTATGAATGGAAAGACGCAGCGCTGTCGGTAACGGTTGAAAATCGAGCACCTACCACAACCCCGGCGTTTACTCAAAGTGCATCACTCGCACCTGTGTCGCCTGTGGTTGGTGGTATGGCATCAATTACTACCTCGATCGCAAACTCTGGCAAAGCGGGGAATGCTCTTATTGATATCGAGGTGTATAAAAACGGGATAAAGGTGGGCCAGCAATTTTTTGACAATCAGTCATTTGCAGCTGGAGAGACAAAACAATTCACGTATACCTATCCGGTGGATAGTGGTGGCACCTATATGGTGTCGATAGGCATATTCCAGCCCGGCTGGGCGGGATTATACGCATGGTTTGATGGCGTGAAAACATTTAGTGTTACGCCGCAGACGGTGCGCATATATGAAAACGGACTTGCGCCCGGCTGGGAAAATTGGTCGTGGGGGTCGACACAAAACTTTTCCGACACATCACTGCTCGCTCCCGGATCTTCAAAGACACTCAGTGTTACCTATACGGCCCCGTGGGGAGGTTTGTACCTCCACACAGCACCACTGCAAACAGCGGGGCTCGCCGCCATTTCGTTTAGTGTTGCAGGGAAGAGTGGTGGGGGTCAAAAAATACAAGCACGTATGTATGATGCGAATGGAGCAGCCCTACCGCCAAAAGATATCACTCCCTATATTGGCAGCATAGCTGCAAACACGTTCAAGCGGGTGACTATACCCCTTAGTGATCTTGCCGCTGCAAACACAACTATAACTGGATTACTGCTCCAGGATATGAGTGGGAGTGCTGGCGCCACTATCAACCTTGCTGACATAGCGTTTGTCCCATAGGTAAAAAATGATGTTACACTACAGACATTACTTGTTGTAGTGTTTGTAGTATGAGCACCGCCATAAAATCAATCATCGGATTACTTGTGTTGGCACTGTTGGGCGCAGGGGTCTGGTGGTATCTGAGCATGAAAGGTCCTTTGGGAAGTGCTGCAGAAGCACAAAAGGCTACCGTTGGAGGGCCAGAGGCCCCAATCGTGTACCCTCCAGGAGTTGGCACTAACCAAATTCCTGACCCAGGCCAGGTTCACTAAACGCTCCTGATTTCTTCATATGGATGCGGTATAGTACATGCATGCATACACATCCAGAAAAAGTGCCTCACGTAGTGTTTAAGACGCGAGTGCGCGACGAGTCCTTGGGAGGAGAAAACCCCTATCGCTGGCAAGACCGCACCACAGAAGACTTTTTTACAGGTAAAAAGGTGGTGTTGTTTGGGTTGCCAGGTGCTTTTACGCCAACATGCTCATCGACTCACTTACCAGGATACGAGAGACATTACGACGATTTTAAGAAACTAGGCATTGACGAGGTGCTATGTCTTTCGGTAAACGATGCGTTCGTCATGTTTCAATGGGGTAAGCAGCAAGGAGTAGAGCATGTCTACCTGCTCCCTGACGGCAACGGCGACTTTACGCGCGGCATGAATATGCTTGTAAAGAAGGAAAACCTCGGATTTGGCGAGCGCTCTTGGCGCTACAGTATGTATGTTGAAGATGGGGTGATACAAAAGCTTTTTATCGAGCCAGGGTTTGCGGATAACTGTGCTGAGGATCCGTTTGAAGTCTCAGATGCTGAAACAATGCTTACCTATTTGCGTGGTCGGTAGGTTTGGTGTGGACAATGGCCGTATACAGTGCTTGAGAAAAACGCTACTGTAAAGGCGTTACCCACTTACCATTTTCTATGAAACGTTACAAACAAGGTATTCTTTGTGCAGTTTTTGTGCTCGCTGTTTTTTTGGTGTCTGTGCCTGCACACGCAGCACAACTAACCACTGACCAGGTGCAAGCAATTCTTGGCATGCTCAGAGTTTTTGGAGCAGACCAAAGTGTTATTGGTAATGTGCAAGTAACTCTTACCGGCGGTGCTAGCAGCTCAACTCCTACGCAAACAGGACCTGGCCAACAGGGGAGCATACCGCGCGGCCAGGTAGGCAAACTGATGTGTGTACTGTTAAACCGTAATCTTGCTATTGGTACCCAAGGAGATGATGTTCGCAAACTGCAAGACATACTGCGAGAAGACCCAGAGACAGGCTTCACCGCTTCCTCGACCGGCCTTTTTGGCCCGCAAACTGCCAAAGCAATGGCCCGTTTCCAGATTAAAAATGGTATCGCGTCAAGCACAACTGGTGAGGTTGGCCCACGCACCCGTGCATTCTTTGAGCGTTCTTGTGGCAAGGGGCTTGAGAATAGTAAAAAAGAGCACGAAGATGATCGTGAGGATAGACAAGCTGAGCACGCGACTTCTACAAAAGCAACCGAGGATCGCCGTATGTATTTTGGTTCCATCCAAAGCATAGCAAACTCATCGCTCACTCTGCAGCTTAAAAACGGCTCAACAACGCCAGTAATCAGTATTGTTCCCGCGACGGTGATTAAAATAGCAACCGCATCCTCAACCTCGCACGCGGGTACCATTGCTGATCTTACCGTAGGCACTCAGGTGGGAGTTGAGGTCTCAAAAAGCTCTACAGGGTCATTAACGGCGCTTATGGTTGGGGTAGGTATGCTCACGCCTCAGACACAGGTGCAACCAAAGAAGTCACTACCGCCGCCACAGATGGTACCTAAGAAGACTAATCGATAGCTATGAATACCTTTTCACAACTAGCACAAGCAACTATGCCTCTTTCAACACTAACCGCGGCAGCGCGAGAAGCAGCACAGATAAGCCCAAGTGTCATTGTGGGCGTTATCGTGCTTGTGCTCGTGGGGGCTGTGGTGCTTGTTGCGCTCATTACACTCATTGTTGTCGCGCAGTGGAAGATATACAAAAAAGCTGGGTACCCTGGATGGGCCGCTATCGTACCGTTTTATAACAGTGTTATACAGTTGCGTATGACCAACCTACCTCTGTGGTGGGTCGTACTCCTCTTTGTGCCGATAGTAAATATTGTATTCTTTGTGTTGCTGACGCGACGTTTAGCGGGAGTGTTTAGCAAGGGTCCTTGGTTTACAGTAGGACTCATATTCTTGCCCTTTATCTTTTATCCTATCCTTGGTTTTGGGCGAGCCTTGTATCACAACGGATACCCACCAGCACGCCCCATGAGCGAGGAGGTGAAGTGGGCGCTCATTGCAGCGCTTACCTTTGTGCTTATAGAGAGCCTCATGATGGGCGGCGGGGATTCAAAACATCATGCACTCACCTTTATAGCAGACAGCACCTATGTGACCGATGGTGAGTATGTGTACTACAACGATACGATAGTGCCGCTTGCAGACCCAGATTCGTTCGTACCCAACGGATACTATGCCAATGATATGCACCATGTGTATTTTGAAGGTCAGCTGCTTGCTGATGTTTCTCCTCGCGATTTTACTGTGTCACCTGATGGTATGTATGGATATACGAGTAGTGCAGTGTATTACTTCGGGGACCTCATTGCAGGTGTGGATGTGGGCTCGTTCCAACCGCTTGGGATTGGGTACGCAAAAGATGCAAAACATGTATATATACACGGTGAGCCTGTGAAAAACGCTGATGTTGAGAGTTTTAGCGCCGCTCCCGAAGGATATGGAATTACAAAGGCTGGCGACTACTATGATGCACAAGATGTTCATCATTACTTCTATTATGGTGAGGTGGTAAAACCAGGGAGTAACCAAGCTGTTGGTGAATAGATCACTTAGCTTCATGAAGGGAAAGTAGTAGGTGCCACAAGCATATTTCATCCTCAATTCACTTGAGGATGGTTTGCTACTTGTGGTCAATGACAGCCTATCCGTAAAATCACTTCGTGCGATCAATAACGCACGAAACTATGAATCAAAAAAATATATTGGGCATGTTCTTGTTGTTGGTGCTCTGTGTCGTTCTGTTTGGGCTTAGTGGCATCATGCCCGCACACGCTTTTGCTGCCGGTGTAACAAATGTGTGGTGGCCGAAGGATGCGGTGAGCGTGCAAGGAGTACAGCCGTTTAAGGCCATGGTAGAAGGCACCTCAATTGAGCAGTACGACATGTACTGGCAAGTTGATGGTGGCCAACTCAATGGTATGTCGAACAACTATCAGGACTATCCGCACAAAGAAGCGATTGTTGACCTCTCCGGTTGGCATTGGCGGGGTTCCGGTCCATACACTATTACGTTTGTTGCAAAACATGGAGGGAGCACTATTTCCCAGCAATCAGTACGCATAACTATCCCACAAGCAAATCAACCCGCAGCACAACCACAAACGGTAGTGTTGTCTGCGCCTGCTACTGAGCGCACATTATCGCAAACGGGAGTGTCAGGTTTATACATACAGCCAAACTCCTCTGCAGCGGCACAGGCGAGTGCTTGGCGGCAGTCGCGCCCTTCTGACGCAATTGCGATGGATCTACTTGCAAAAACCCCAACCGCAAATTGGTTTGGGAACTGGAACAGTAACGTGTACCAGGATGTGCACATACGCGCCGTGCCTCCTCAACTGCTTCACGGATATTCTCTGCTTCGTTATACGCAGGGAAAAAAACTGAAAGTGTTATTGGTTTTGGCCGCATACTCTTCACCCTACCGTGAGGTATCTTAAGTTAAGCTGAAGATGACACGATACTCACTGCACAAGCGGGAGCGTGGAAAAATTCCTCTTTTTGGTGTAAGTTGGAATGTATCGCCATTTGGCGAGGTGCTAGAGTGCCGAAGTACCTGCCTGGCGGCAGGCAGGGCTCGTCCACCAGTTGATGGAGGTAGAGCTTGGCATAAGCCGAAGTAGCTCAGTCGGTAGAGCAACTCCATGGTAAGGAGTAGGTCGCCAGTTCGATTCTGGCCTTCGGCTCAAGGTAACCAAGCCCTTGGTTTGAGAGTTTATTACAGTAAAGCAGAGCTGTCCGCTTTGTAACTATGGAAACAAAACCTAATCGCCCACGCTCAATAGGGATCATTATGGACGGCAATCGCCGGTGGGCGCAGGAGCGGGGTAAGCTAAAAGTAGAAGGTCATCTCTATGGTCATGACAAGGCGGTAGAGGTTTTGCGATGGTGTAAGGATGAGGGAATCTCCCACGTTGTCTTATACGCGTTCTCAACTGAAAATTGGAATCGTTCACCTGAAGAAGTTTCTTACTTTCTTGATTTGCTGACAAACAAACTCCCTGACTTAGGCGAGGCTCAAGAACAGGGCGGAGAGGTTGTCTTTATTGGAGATAGTACGCGTTTTGGTGAACCTCTTGCGTCGGTTATGCGTGGGATTGAACAACACAACCCATCCAATCCAACGCATACTATAGCTATCGCTCTCTCCTATGGCGGTAGACTTGAAATAGTGACAGCAGTAAATAAACTGCTTGCAAGTGGTAAGACGTCCGTATGTGAAGATGATGTTGCAAAAGCGCTATGGACTTGCGACATACCCGACCCAGACCTCATTATCCGTACCGGCGGTGAGCAGCGACTTTCAAACTTTTTACCCTGGCAGAGTGTATATAGCGAGCTGTTTTTCACGCCGACCTACTGGCCCGAGTTTTCAAAAGAAGAATTCGTCGCTATTCTCGATGAATATGCTAGCCGCGAGCGCCGGCATGGACACTAGTGAGGCCCGTTGTATATATCGCTCACTCATATTATAAATAGAGGCGTCGCATAGACGACGCCAGAGTAGCTCAGTTGGTAGAGCATCTCACTCGTAACGAGAAGGTCGGCGGTTCGATCCCGCCCTCTGGCTCCAATGACTAAAGAAGGGGAGAAGGAAGAGATCCAAAAGAAAATAGAAGGACTTGAGGCGGCGATGCAGGAGCCCAATTTTTGGAGCGATAAGGTAGCGGCGCAAGCGGCGATTAAAGAGCTCCAAGACCTAAAGCTGGCGCTTGAGGGCGGTAACTCCTATGACCGCGGAGGTGCGATACTCTCAATAGTGGCGGGAGCGGGGGGTGATGACGCGGAAGATTTTGCCGCAATGCTCCTTGTGATGTACCAAAAATTTATTGAGAAAAAAGGTTGGGGTGCGCGCATGCTCCATGAAAACCAAAACGATCACGGCGGGTACCGCAACCTCTCGATGGAAATTATAGGCAAAGGGGTTTTCGGTTCACTCAAGCGCGAGTATGGCGTGCATCGACTGGTGCGCCTTTCTCCATTTAATGCCAACCAAAAACGCCAGACATCCTTTGTACTTGTCGAGGTACTGCCGGTGATTGAAAAGGTTTCCAGTCTCGTTATTCCTGAAAGCGATCTTGATATCTCGGTTGCGCGCTCGTCGGGCCCGGGTGGGCAAAATGTCAACAAACGCGAGACCGCGGTGCGTATCGTGCATACGCCAACCGGCATCTCGGCGCATGTCGATGGCGAGCGCACCCAAGGAGCAAACAAAGAGAAGGCGCTTGCCATTATTACTGCAAAGCTCCAGCACTTTCTTGAAGAGCAGCGTAAAGAAAAGATCTCCGACCTCTCTACGGACACTAATAAAATCGAGTGGGGGAGCCAAATTCGCTCATATGTACTCCATCCGTATAAATTAGTGAAAGACCACCGCACTGGTGTTGAGGTGCATGATGCTGAGGGAGTACTTGAGGGTAATATTGAGCCGTTTATCGAAGCTGCATAAGGCTGTTTTGCTAAGCTCCAACTCGGGAGTACAATAGGAAAGTTACACTATGATTTACTACGACCGCGTCTCAAAAGTATACCCAGACAGTTCTGTTGCGTTGCAAGACGTCTCCTTCTCGGTAGAACCTGGAGAATTTATCTCCATTGTCGGCCACTCGGGCGCAGGGAAGACGACGCTCATCAAAATGCTCCTTGCAGAGGAAAAGCCAAGCTCCGGCTCGGTCTTTTTTGAGTCTATTAATATCCACGAGGTGCCACTGTCGCGCATGAGCCACTTGCGCCGCAAAATCGGGACCGTGTTTCAAGATTTTCGGCTACTCCCCAACAAGACCGCGTATGAAAACATAGCGTTCGCTATGGAGGCGGCGGGGCGTGATGAGGAGGAGATCCGATCTGACGTCCCCCACGTGCTTGAGCTCGTTGATCTTGCAGACAAGATGAACAACTTTCCGGGCGAGCTCTCGGGAGGTGAGCAGCAGCGTGTCGCTATAGCGCGTGCCATTGTAAACCAGCCAGACGTTATTATTGCGGATGAGCCCACTGGTAATCTCGACCCTGTAAATACCTTTGAGATTGTCCAGATCCTTAAGAAAATTAACGATCTTGGTACGACGATTATTCTTACCACACACAATAAAGGGGTTATTGATGCGCTCAAAAAGCGGGTTATTACCATGGACCGTGGCCGCGTCGTGCGCGATGATCGCGAAGGCAAGTACATTTTATAAACTAGTTGCTCTTAGGGTGGGAGGGGGAGTATACTAGGGAGCATTGATGAGCTTCGTCACCCTTCGGCGTGTTATACGTGCTGGGCTCCTAGATTTTTCTAGGAATGGCTTCGTCTCTTTTTCGTCGATACTTATAATGGTTGAAACCCTCTTTATTTTGGGTTTTATGCTGTTTGTCGGCATCATTCTTAACACAACACTCAACCAGCTGCGCGACCTCGCCGACGTGAATGTGTACTTCACGACAAATGCTCCAGAAGAGCAGATAGTTACCTTACAAAAGTCGCTCCAGGCACTTCCTGAGGTCGAGTCGGTTGGCTACGTGTCCGCCGATGAGGCTGAGCAGCAGTTTCGTGCGCGTCACAAAAATGACCAACTTGCGCTGCAGGCCCTCGATGAGTTAGGTAGTAACCCGCTTGGAGCAGTACTTAACGTTAAAGCGAAAGACGTGTCACAGTATGATGCGATAGCAGCCTTCCTCAATGAGCAGCAGTCTCTTGGGAGTGGTGCTGGCGCGAGTATCGACAAAATTAACTACAACAACGAGCAACACCGCAGCGCGCTGGAGAATCTTAAAAACATTACCAACTCGGGTGGCCGCTTAGGGCTCATTATTATCGCTATTTTTATCATCACGACCATAACGACGCTCTTTAACATGATACGTCTCACTATCTATACGAGTCGTGATGAGATCCATGTTATGCGACTCATGGGTGCCGGGCAGCTCTACATTCGAGCACCGTTTATGATCGAAGGTATGCTCCAAGGGCTTATCGCTGGCATCACAACACTGCTCCTCTTCTACCCGCTTACTTGGTGGTTAGGGGCTTCAACTGCGGGCTTCTTTGGTGGAGTCAATATATACACCTACTACCTCAGCCACTTCGTGCTCTTTTTTATCATAATCGTGGGTACAGGGGTGGGGCTTGGTGCGCTTGCGAACTTCCTCGCAACGCGTCGGTATATAAAAATTTGATATGACTACCAATCCAAAATACATTTTTATTGTCGGTGGAGTGATGAGCGGCATCGGCAAAGGGATAGCAACCTCCTCCATCGGGAGGATTTTAAAATCCAAGGGCTTCAAAGTTACTGCTATTAAAATTGATCCATACATTAACGTAGACGCGGGCACGATGAACCCCACCGAGCATGGCGAGGTGTTTGTGCTCGACGACGGCTATGAAACCGACCAAGATATGGGCAACTACGAGCGCTTTTTAGATGAATCTCTGCCATCGATTAACTACATGACAACAGGGCGGGTCTATCAAGAGGTGATTCGGCGCGAGCGCAATTTGGAGTATGGTGGCAGGAACGTTGAAGTGGTACCCGATGTGCCGCTAGAAGTTTTGCGTCGTATCAGCGAAGCCCAAAAGGCAGCGAACGCAGACATTACGCTTGTTGAGGTTGGGGGGACTATTGGCGAGTATCAAAACGTCATCTTCCTTGAAGCGGCGCGCATGCTGAAGCAAAAATACCCGCGCGATGTGGCAGTCGTTATGCTCTCCTATGTACCTATCCCTGGCAACATAGGTGAGATGAAGACTAAACCGACCCAGTACGCAGCTCGTTCGCTTAACAGTGTTGGTTTGCAGGCTGATATTATCTTGGCGCGTGCAACGGTGCCGCTCGATGCAAAACGCAAAGAGAAGATAGCTGTCTTTTGCAACATCTTGCCTGAGCATGTCATAAGTGCGCCTGATGTTGATTCTATTTATGATGTGCCACTCAACTATGAAAAGGATGGTATGGGCGACATTCTGTGCGACGTGCTAGGGCTTGATAGGCGCCCAACTGATCTGTCACAGTGGGCAGCTTTTGTGGCAAAGTCTAAGAATGGAGGCAAAAAACTCGAAGTGGCCGTTGTGGGAAAATATTTTATGTCGGGCGAGTATGTGCTCTCGGATGTGTATATCTCCGTCATCGAGGCTTTGAAGCACGCAGCATACGCGGTTGACTGCAAGGTGCACCTTTCATATCTGGACTCAGAGGTCTATGAAAAGGATCCTGCAAAATTGGAAGAGCTGCGACAGTATGACGGCATAGTGGTCCCGGGTGGCTTTGGCTCGCGTGGAGTTGAGGGTATTGTGAGTGCTATTCAATTTGCGCGTGAGCAAAAGATCCCATACTTGGGGCTGTGCTATGGCATGCAGTGGCTAACCATTGAGTATGCACGCCATGTGGCAGGGCTTGAAGGGGCTAATACTGCAGAGGTTAATAAAGATGCACCACACCCTGTTATCGACGTCATGCCAGACCAAATAGAAAAGCTCACAAAAGCCGACTACGGAGGCACGATGCGTTTAGGTACCTACCCTTGTACTCTTACCGAGGGCACGGTTGCACACGAAGCATACGAGTTGGCCGGAGCTTTAGCGAAGGAGGGCGGAGCGGCCGAGGTGAGTGAGCGTCATCGCCATCGCTATGAGGTAAACCCTGAGTATATCGAACGGCTCCAAAAAGCAGGGCTCGTGTTTTCAGGAAAATCACCCTCAGGAAAACTAATGGAAATAGCAGAGTTGCCGCGCGGCGTGCACCCGTTTTTTGTTGGCTCACAATTTCATCCGGAGCTTACCTCGCGCCCACTCAAGCCTCATCCACTTTTTATTGCGTTTATACAAGCCGCTTCAGCTCAAAAAAAGTAGAGGTACCGCCTAGTGTCCGCTAGCCGGCTTTGGTTCGTTGGATAGTAGCTGTGTGTTGGGTAGTCGTAAGGTTAGGAAGAATGCCAACACCATAACAATAATGCCCGACAGGAGAGTGAGTCGGCTTGCTTCAATAGTTGCGGTGCGCACAATGCCCGCTAATGCCACTCCTAGTGTGCTTGGAGTGGCGCTAGGGGCTTCTTGAAGACTTCCGCCAAACTCTAAGGTTGAGGTTTGTGTTTGGACTTGTTGCACAAGAGCGGGCTTTGCTTCTTGGGGAATGGCAGGGCTTGCTACTACACCAGCAACCAGATTGGTTGAAAGGGTGGAAAGCAAAATAGCACCCATGACCGCTGAGCCAAGCGTCGCACCTAGTTGGCGCAGTGTGCCGTTAACACCTGAGGCTTCACCTGCCTGAGCAAGCGGTACTGCAGAAAGGGTAATGTTGTTTGCTTGCGACATAATAAGACCCATACCGATACCAAACAAAATGAAGCCAGGCGTGAGCGCCCACGGGGACGTGCCACTCCCTATACCAAGGCTCAGTACCCAAAAGGCGCATGCGTTAATTAGTACTGCGACTTGAATAAGCCGCTTAGGGGTCACAAACTGGATAATATAGGCGCTAAAAGCTGAAACCACTAATAGGGTTAGCGACATAGGGAGCATCGCTATTCCTGTTGCAACCGCTGAGAGTCCGAGCACGCTTTGGAAGAACACAGGAAGTACAAAACTCATGCCCACTTGGGCGAGTGAAAGAAGACCAATAATAAGCGCGCCCCGCACGAAGACCCCATTTTGAAATAAGGAGAGAGAAACAAGGGGTGTTTTCTGTAACCGATGTTCGCGATAGTACTGCCAGAGCGCAAAGAGCCCCAGCAGGCCAAGCCCAAGGACAATGCTCGGTAACACTATTGAATACTGTCCTAGAAAAGCAAAGGAGAAAGAGCCAAGCGCAAAAGGCTCTTTTGCATAGAGCCACCCATGACTCGAAGATTCTATGACGCCAAATACAACCAGCAGCATGCCGAGTGATGAAAGGAGTATCCCGAGGAAATCGAGTTGCGGTTTGCGGCTCGTGTCGCGTGCTTCATGAATGATAAGCGAGCCGAGTATAACAACCGCTGCGACAAAGAGGTTGATTCGAAACGCCCAGCGCCACGAGTAGTAGGTGGTAAGGAACCCACCAAACACAGGGCCCAGCGCCGCCCCTGCGGAGGCTACGCCACCCCAAATACCAAAACCAATTTGTCTGTCGCGTCCCTGGTAGTTTGAAACAAGCAGCGAGGCGGTCGCTGGCATCATGAGCGCGGCGCCAATACCTTCGATGATTGCTTCGCCGATAACCATCATGCCCACGCTTGTGCTGATAGACGTGATAAACGAGCCTAGTGCAAAAATAAGTGCACCCGTAATAAACATACGCTTGCGACCAAAAAGGTCGCCGAGCCTGCCACCGGTAATAGTAAATGCTGCAAGCACTAGTGAGTATGCAGTGATGACCCACTGGATACTCTGGATGTCCGTATTGAGGTCGCCCATGATGGCGCGCAGCGATACGTTGAGTATGGTGGTGTCGAGGATGATGATAAGGAGAGCAAAAGACAACACCAACAGTGGTGCCCATTTGCGAAAACCGGTTTGTAACATGCGGGTCAGTATACCAAACTACGAAAACGTATCGCGTGAACTGTCGTTTGCGTCCTTTGTATCTTCGTCGTCAAAACTGTAGTACCGCTTATATCCTGTATAGCCCGCCGCTGCGCCTAGCGCCAATATGGTTATTCCCAGAGCTCCAAGTACGAGTGGGTCATCGAAAAGCCCATGCTGCTTTTTAGGGATTACGAGACGTCGTCTGAGTACTTTGCGTTTTTGGGTGGTGGTAGCTGCCGGGCTCCCTGGTGTATGTATGGTGACCACCTCCACGGTCTCCTCCTCGGTATAGTACTCATACGCATCCTCGGCACTTTCGCCAAGATAGGCCCTGTCGCCAGGTAGAGGAGTGCCCCCTGCAATACTCGTGTTCTCCATACCTTGTAGGGATTCGTTTGTTGCGAGCCCCGCAGGCGCCAAGGTAGGAAAAAAAGTACTCAACAGGAGTGGTATTGATGTGCTGGTTGAGGTGCCGAGGCTGCCGGGCATATAAAAGAGAGGAGTGTAATACAGATTGTTGCCTGAACCGAGTGTTTGCGCGGGGGTCTGGGCGGGCGGCTGTGGTGGAGTTTGAGGGGTTGTGTTAGTGGTGTTTGGAGGGTTTTGTGTTGGCGGTGTTGGGGGGAGTGTTTGTTGAGGTTGCTGCTGGGGGGTTGTGGTTGGTGGTGTTGGTGTGGTTGTTGCCGAGGGAATGGTAGGAGAGGTTGGGGTCGTATAGAGAGTTGGGTAGGGTATGAACCATATGTACCCATCGCTTGGGTTTTGGCGAAAAAGCCCCTCACTGGTGTCTGGGTTGTCAAACGAGCAATACTGGCCGCTATGGCAATAGATATCTTGGTCAACTTGCGCGGACACTACACAAGGGAGCACAGCAAATACCGTGCCAAACACAACAACCGCCACCATGTATGAAGTGGAGTATTTCACAGTGCGTACAGATATTGTAACACTCAAATATTCATCTCTAATTCAATAGGGTTTTACTACTATGGATTGGTAGGTCGAACACATTACACGCAGTAACTCAAACTAAACGTATGGCAGAAAATGAAAAAAATAAAGGTGATATGAGTGTGCATGACGCTGGTAAGAAAGGTGGTGACACCACTGCTTCAACCCATGGTCCCGAGTTCTACTCTGAAATAGGTCGCAAAGGCGGTCAGCGTGTGCGGGACCTTACTGAAAAGGGTAAAGAGTCTGAAGAGGAGCAGTAACTCCACGCATGGTAACAGAAACGCCCGCTCTCTAGCGGGCGTTTCTTAGTTTAGTTGAGGGTCCAGATAAAATAATTAAGTGCCCCTGCAAAAGTGACCCAAGCAAGGTAGGGGCTTAAAAGCCACGCCGCGAGTGTACTGTGCTTGGCAAAAGCATACATGGTCCACACGATAGAGAGCCACAGGAAGATAATTTCGACAAACGCTGCGCCCGGGCTTTGGAGGCCAAAGAAAAGTATTGACCACAGCACGTTGAGTGCGAGTTGGAGTCCGAAAATTCTTAGTGCAAGCTTGGTGCGAGGGCCTGAGCGCCACACTAGGTATGCGGCGACTCCCATGAGTAGAAAGAGCGTCGTCCATACTGGCGCAAAGATCCAATTGGGTGGGGCTATGGGTGGTCTGTAAAGGGTGGCATACCAAGTGGGGATGTTGGGGGTGGTGAATAGGGAGCCCACTATACCGGCACTCTGGGCGAGGACAATAAAACCAATAAGTACTAGCCAATTGTTTTCGCGCTTGTTCATATACATAGTATAGCGCTACTTCTTCTTTTGGCGACGAAGAATGAATAGTGTCATGAGCAAGTTAGCAAAAATCATTGCCACTGAGTGAATAGTGGTCGCGATGTTGTACGCCTGGAGCGAAAAGAGCGCAAGTAGGTGGCGCAAAATATTTGTTGCATACAAGAGCGAGTTTTCACTCCTTGGGTGCCTCCATGTTTTACGCAGCGTAGGGACAAACGCAGCAAAGTCTATGAATACAACAATGACGACTGAGAGCGTCGGGTCGCGGGTAAGCCACCACGGAATAAGCCCTAAAAGTGCAATGATAAGAAAGAGTTTGTCGGTGCGGGTTGTTTCTTTAAATCCATACCGCAGTGATAGTAAAAAGATGATGATAGTAAAAATTTCAGATGCTGCGGTGGGGATGACTCCAACACCAGCACCCTTCTCTAGTTGGCCAAAAAAGACAACTAACGAGACGATACTCCACACAAACCACGAATAGGCGTGGGGGCGGACCTTGCCGCGCCACACATCATATACATAAGGGACATTTCCTACGACTGCTAGTAGGGCAGCGATGAGTGCAAACGACTCTTTCATACGTATTCACTGCAGATCAGCTCCTATTGATTGTACCGTGAATTTTATAGAGAGGACCCAGAGAGTATACTGTGTGGTATGCGGTATGTCGGCATGGTTTTGGTGGTGTGTCTTATGATGGTGCCCACTATTGTGGGTGCGCAAGCGACGGTCGCTGCGGACGTTGTTAGTATTGAGCGTGCAAAAGTTATCGATGTTCAAAATGAACACACGAAGACTATTGTTGGGACTGATACGCAAGCCCCCATACAGACACTCACAGCACAGGTGCTGTCTGGAGACCAGGTTGGTAAAATCGTCACTTTTGAAAACGATTACACGCAGCTCGCTAAGGGCGATCAGTTTTATATTCGCCATCAATCAAACTCAGTAGAGGGAACAGAGTATTGGGTGGTTTCTGATCCATACCGGCTTGATGTGTTAGGGGTGCTCGCAGGGCTCTTTCTCGTACTCCTGTTTGTCTTTGGTGGCATACAGGGTGTGCGAGGACTTGCAAGTCTTATAGGTAGTGTTGTGCTCATTCTCTACGTGCTTTTACCTGGTATTTTGGCAGGGTACTCGCCTGTTTTGGTGAGTGTTGGTGTCGCAGGGCTTATTATTGTCCTCGGGTCCTATGTCACACATGGTTTTACTAAAACAACTTCTGCAGCAGTAGTCGGTATGTTGGTGACGGTGGTGTGTGTTGGTATTGCTACGTATTGGGCAATTCATGCTGGACGCCTGAGCGGCTATTCGGGAGACGAGCAGGTGTATCTCAACTTTGACACTAAGGGTGGTATTAACATGGTCGGCCTGTTGTTTGGAGGGGTTATGATAGGGCTTTTGGGCGTGCTCTATGATATTGCGATAGGTCAAGCGGTTGCTGTCGAAGAGCTCTACCGCGCAGGCACGCATCTCTCCCGGCGTGATATATATAAGCGGAGTATACGCATCGGTCGAGAACATATCGGCGCTCTCGTGAATACGCTTGCAATAGCATACGTGGGCGTGGCGTTGCCCCTCCTGCTCCTTATTCAACACTCCTCGACCGCAAAACTCCCCGTAATGATTAATAGTGAACTATTTGCAACAGAAATTATTCGCGTACTTGTCGGTGGTATAGGAATTATTCTCGCAGTGCCGATAACTACGTACATCGCGACCTATTTGGTCCGACCTACGCGGATTTCAGAGCGAGAAGGGGTGCAACACTCTCACCGTCACTAGCGCGCACATACCCGACAGAGGCCAAAAAACTCAGTCGAGTGGTTGGTCACTTGTGCAAATTTTTTTGATTGTTTTGCCACTGCGGCGAGTATCGGAGTCATGTCACACAGAGTGTCTTCAATGGTGTCGCATGAGGTGCACACAATATGATGGTGATGGGGACGCTCCACTGCAAGCTCGAAGTGGCTGTGCCCATGATGAAAATCGATACTTGTGACAATACCAGCACCGACCAGTGCATCTAGTGCTCGGTAGAGGCTTACGCGGTCAAGATTCTTTGTGAGTTTTTTTTCAAGATAGGAGACCGGGACTGGGCGCCTTTCCTTGTGGAGTGTTTTCAGGAGTGCGAGTCGACCGGGCGTTACTTTGCTCCCAGCGGTACGCAACAGAGTCTCAAAATCAGTAGACATGTTTTTAGTATACCACAGATTCACAAACGCAACAAGGTTGCGTGTGTGTGGGTTTTGCTATATAGTATAAACGCAATTTAGTTGCATATGAAAATAGCATTTCTTGGTAAGGGAGGGTCAGGTAAGTCGACCATGGCGACCGCGCTCGTGCAGCACCTGCAGGGTGTGGGGTACAAGGTTTTGGCTATAGATGCCGACCACAATATGGACCTAGCATACAACTTGGTTGCTGAACCCTCGGTATTTTTAGGTGCTGATCCTGACGCTATAAAGGAGTATGTGGGATGTACACGTGAAGATAGTTTTGGCGCTTCAATGCGTAGCGCTCAAGAGCGCGGGGTGCGCTTTAATGCGTTTCCTGCCGATCCCTTCACTGAAGCGCATACAACGCTTGTAGATGATCGACTGCGCCTTATGGTTGCTGGGCCGCACACTGAGCGTGTTCGGTCACAAGATGCTTGTAGTCATTCACTGGCTGCGCCGCTAAAAACTTACATACCGCTGTTGCAGCTAAGAGAAAATGAGGCAGTAGTTATTGATGAACGTGCGGGTACTGACCCGGTCGCAACAGGAATCCTCTCTGGCGTCACGCTTGCGGTCATTGTTGAGGAGCCGACAATAAATAGTGAGCGCGTGGCAAAGCAAATCGCACACGAGTTGCAGTTGGCGAACGTGCCGCACATAGTGGTGCACAACAAACGTGAGGGGGTCGCACTTGATACTAAAAAAGCTATAGAAAAGATTGTAGGTGCGGTGCGCTAGAGGTTGGCAGTGTGCCCTGCGAAATATATGGCGCAGGGCATGCTGGCAATCTCGCCAGCGTTGTTCTTTTTAGTTGAGGCACAATATGTCCTTTCCATCTGCTCTGGTTCAAATGAGCAGGGGTGCAACAGCACAAGCTGCTCTCCTGTATGCAATGGAGCACGACACTGCGCAGGGCTACATCGCATTGTCTGCGATGGCGAGTGCTCTCGGACTTGAAGCATGCCCAGGCTGCATCGTGAAGTCCGCGGTGGGTGAAGAGTGGGCCGAATCGGTGCTTCGCCACGAGCGTCGGGGCGACGGTATTATCATCGACTTTGACCCAAACTCAAAGCTTGGGGCGCAGGTGGCTCGGCTTATGACCGATGCGGCGCGCCCGCTGCTCGCCGAGCGGTATGCCGTGCGTATCGGTTTTTTCAACTGCTGCAAGGTGATCATGTCGCGCACCCCTAGCGACGTGGTGGCCACCCCTGCTGAGCAGGTCGCTTGGCAGAAAACGACCGACTGCTAACTTCGGCCTCCCTCCTTCTCTCCCCGTAGCCTCGTGCTGCAGGGAGAGTTTTCTTTTTATAAAATAGATAGCTAGCGTGACTCTCCCTCGAAGTTGGGTAGAACGACGCCCCACTGCATAGAGTGAGGGTCGAGCTTGAGGTACACACTTTTACCAATTGAGGGTGGGGTAGTCATAGGCTCGTTAGGACCGCGCTCAGCGTAATTAAACACAACGACGCCTTTTTGCTTAGGATTTTGGCTGAGTGTTGTTGATTGGGGCGCTATGCGGTCGCCAAGAAGGTAGCCGTCAGAGCCCATCCAACCGTGGGGGGTGTTGAGCGCTGCCACCGCAAAGTAGAAGGTGCCCGAGCCGCCAGTTGTTTGGGTGAGAATAAACGCAATGTCTTCGCGCCCGTCACCATCAAGATCGGTTTTAATTTCATTTCCAAAAACCTTTGTAACTATTTTTGAGGCTGAGCCAGGAGCTGCTTCAACCTCTGCCTCGCCATTTTTAAGTTGCACGTGTATGCCGTCGAGCATATAGGATGTGTTTTGCGGATCCTGGCCTAGCGGCATCATCATGTGGTTATGCTCTTTCGCAACAGGGTCACTCGGCTGTGCTGAAAGATATACACCAACCCCAAGGAGTATGATAATTAAGACAGCACCAACGCCAATAAGTGTTTTTTGCATATGATAACTATACCTCTTTGTTAGCGTATAAGCTTTTGGAGTGTGGGCGCAATGCGGCTGGCTATGATGGCATACCCTGCATCGTTCGGGTGGATGTTGTCAGACATATACTGCAGCTTGCCATAAAAACCGTCGAGCACGTCTGGCACGTACGCTGTTTGATATTTCCGCTCCAGTTCGCGATACTGTGCATCAAAATTGCCAACCACAAGCGAAAGCCTAATACCCACAAGCAGTACTATGGCGCCGCGCGCTTGTATCTGCTCAATAATCTTGCCCAGACGCTCAAACGCCTCGGGCATTGATTTTTTGGCAAGATAGTCGTTGCCACCTAAAATCAAAATCACTACCTTGGGCTTGTACGAGTCGAGCTCGCTGATGCGAGCAAGGCCGTCGGCTGTGGTGTCTCCTGAGCGGCCAAGATTAACAATGGGTGCGCCAATTTCCTTTGAGAGCAGAGACACAAGGTCATGGCCAGGGGTTGCTCCCACGCCCTCAACCAAACTATCACCAAAGGCTATGATGTCTGTGCCAGGAGAGGGATAGTTCCGAACAGGGTGTGAGGAGTGAAAATACAGATACAACCCATATACACATATAACAATTACAATGCCGACGAGGAGATAGATAAAATATTTTTGCATCTCCCTAACAGTACCAGATAAGGAGTGTTACAAGCCACTCAGTTGTGGCCACCGTGCTTACAACTTCTTCATAACTCGCCCGCCATTTTGTTGTGTTTGCCGAGCCTTCACCTCTTTCACCCGAAAGCGGACGATTTTTTTGATGAGTGGTAGAGGAAGTTTTTGGTCGAGCGGGAATTGGACTGTACCTTTAGAGAGTTTGTATTTCGAAAGTTCTTTTGCAAACGCGGCGACGCCTGAGGAGGTAGGGAAGAAGCTTACGTGCGTTTTAAACGCGCCAAAGTGCACCAAGTTACCATGGAGTTTAAAGGTGGGAATGCCATAGCTAATTGCCTCGCTCGCCCCGGGTGCCACCTCGCGAATTGCTTCGCGCATCTGCTTTAAGAGCGGCTGCACCTCTTTTGGCGCCGCCTTAATATATGAGCCGATATCTTTGTGAGCTTTCATGCGGTTAAGTATACCGCCCCAACGAGGGAGGTGAGGGGGCCTTGATCCAAGCCGAGTATAGAATATAATCACGGGTGAGCGCTTGAGCGTGCCCGGTACCAGAAGGTTAAGGAGAGGAGTGCAACCTCCAAACCAGCGCCTTGGTAAACGGCAGCCATACCATTTTGGTGTGGTGTTCAAGTGCTCACCTTAAATCGCCCCCGGGCGATTTATTTTTTTGCACAATTTGATTGGGGAGTTTAAAAAGGGAAGTTGGAACTTTTTTGAGTAAATAAACAGAAAACCCCGAGCAGTGCGCGGGGCTTTCTGCCGGGGTTAAAAATCATCTCCTTTCTGATATTAATTTGCTGAAGGCTAAGTCAGGATAAGTTGTCCCAACGCTGCTCGCACGCTATTCATAAGTGTCACAGAGTCTGCGGCGCGCTCCCTTAAGAAAGCCGCAACCTCCTCGTCTCCAATAAGAAGATCCCATGGGTGGTGTGTGTCTGGTGCTCGTTTGATATACTCACCTATCCAGCAAGACGGTGCGATATCATAGTCGCCGAACGTGTTGCCGAACAACGGCACTTTAGGCACATGTGGCCGCATGAGAGTGGAAGAGAACGACTCACAGAGCAGTACACACGGCGAGCAACCGAGCGTCAATCTCCAGAGCACCTCTTCTCTCGGGACGACTTGCAACGTCTCGTGTTGCAAAACCCCAATACGCACGGCGTTGGTCTGAATTCTTTCAACTGTAGTAGAGCCATAGCTTGTTACTATGCTAGTTGAGTACCGCAACGCGACCAATTGGCCCAGCTTGCCTTTGAGACGTTGCTCGAACGCTTCGAATTTGTCGATCATGTCTTGCCCGATATCGTCCATAAACTGGATGACAAGATCGGTCACGCGACAGCCAGAAGTCTGGCCTGCTTTGATACGATCACGCAAAGATTCCTTTAGTGTATGCACATTAGCTTTTTTGCCGGCAAGTTCCGCCTCAGCTACTGCTACGGCGGCGTTCAGGCTTCCCA
>JAUPWA010000009.1 GCA_030916835.1 Patescibacteria group bacterium
GCCCGCCTACGGCTTGAGGTCGGGTGTTATATAGTAGGCTCAAGCGATTGCAGCTGATCGTTGCAATTGATGAAAAATAGATCTGCTGCCCCATTCGATTTTGTTTGTTTCAAACGGATGGAGCTTAAGACACTGAAATAAACTACACTGCGTAGAAGCTCTCCTGAGCCACCGTTGCACGGGAGTTCAATTCTCCCCATCTCCACTCGACTCGCTTCGCTCGCTCGTGGCAAGCCACCTGGCGAAGCTACCAAAAGCACCCTTCAAGGGTGCTTTTGTGCGTAAGCGAGTCGAGTGCCCTGAGCGACGAGCTTGCGAGGAGTCGAACGGGCTATTTGCGTCAGCAAATTACTTTTACTAAGCTTGTGGCATGTATTTCGTGTACATGCTCAAGAATTCGGCAGACAAGTTATATGTCGGTATTACCGACAATCCAAAACGTCGATTACAGGAGCACAATACGCAAAGAGGCGCCACATACACCTCTCGTATACCTACTTTCAAAATTGTATTCCTTGAAGAATATCAAACCCTATTTCAAGCTCGTGCACGAGAAATTCAAATTAAAAAGTGGCGCCGAGATAAAAAGGAATTTCTTATCGAACGGTATAGGACGGGCTATGTGACACAAAGCGGCCTCGATGTTTCCATCGAGGCCTCAAAATAACCGCCGCCCAGCTTACTCGAATAATCCGATGAGGAATTCAGTGAAGTAGGGGGTGTGTCGAAGATACTCCCTAAAAACGAAGGCGATCACCAACACCTCCACCACAAGCCAGCGGAGGTCGACGTGTAACAATTTAACAAGATATTCGCGATCCTCATCCATCTGCACTGCTCCCTGTTACAACCTGCTCCCGCAACAATACTCCTCATTTTCAAAAACACAATCCCATAGGGTTACCCTATGTAGAGCGCCCCTGCCCTCCCCTTGATGCGGCAGTACTATGCCGGCAGATATACGGCACCATCAACAGAGAGAGGACTCCTCCCATGTCTGAGCGATTGATTACACGAGAAGCCTCTTTGGGCGAACTGGTAGTCGTCCAATTTAGCGATCGCAGTTATGCGCTCATACGGCACGATGGTGAGCGCGCTAGAGTTAGGCGCGGGTTTAGTATTAGCGACCAGGCGGGCATCGTCGCCTTTGAGTTCGCTGTAAATCAAGATATCGGCCTGCGCCCCAATGTTCTCGCAGACGCGGTAGGTGTCCGCCCAGCAGATAGCCTCTGCATCGTCATAGCCGAGCTCACCGATGTTGTAGAGATGCTTGGGCTAAACCGGTATGACTACTTTGTTGCTGAGGGTGGCAGGTACCGTCTTCACAGGTCGAGAGTTGGTGCACTCTAAACCTGGAGTATTAGCCTCCCAACAACACTAAACGGCCCGTTGCATGCAACGGGCCGTTCACAATTCTGCGGGTAGTATCAATCCCGCAAGGCCGGAATCTCCCAGCCAACCGCCACAGCAATGACCGGCGGTAAACCGAAAAGCCATCCGACGGCAACTATGGATCCGAAATAATTACAGACAATGCCGTAGCCAACATACGTTGGCGAGTGATACAGCACAACGTCGCACGAGAGGAACATGACGTTTCTCCTTTCCCTCTTTCGCAACAGTACTCCTCCTTTCTCAAAAAAACAAAGGGGTTTAGAACTAACCAAAAAATAATCCCCTACTTCTTTTGCGGTAAATTTGAATGGATTTGATAAAATCACCACAAAACTTCCAAAAACAAATGGGCTCAAAAATACCTCTAATGTTTAGCATTATAAATACCCGACTCTAAAAAAAACAATTTCTTTTATATGAAAATGGCGGCTCCTTGCGGAGCCGCCCAAGCTGGTCGACGGATTATCACCAACCAATACCAAGTTGAGGTAAATCATTCTCATGGATGATCATGGTGTCATGACTCCGTGGATATACAGTGCGACTCAGTCCAGGCTGAAATTCAAGCCAGCCATTGCCAACAATGTTTGGCTTGAGAAACCTATACCCCAGCTTGCCGGATATGCCAACAACAGGTGAGGAGTCCCATGGTGTTTCTGCGCTTGGTGCCAAAATAACCGCTTGCACTTCGCGCCGCCAAAGTCGCGCCATCCAAACACCAATACTTCCTCCGTCAATTTGATAGTTTCCGAAGGTCCCAAAATCTAGCATAACCTGAGTGGCCGTACTGTACTTGTAAGGTGGGTCACGTAATAGCACGTAGCTCTTCCCCGGCACAAACGGGTTCTTGAATTCCAGCTCCCTGACGACGTCAAGGTCGGTAATCATATGCACCTTGTCTGAGCCGGGCCGATAGCCGTACACGACACGAGAGTGCAAGTCGCCAATGAATGCCGCAACCACAGTACCGTTGTCTACCAGCGCAACCATGGTGCCGACGCCGTGGACCTGACCACGAACAAAAGCTTTGGTGCCGTCGAGCGGGTCGACAGTGAAATATGCAGTGCACCCATCCGAACCCTCGATACTAAGCGAGTCCTCCTCTGCAACCACACCGCAGTGCGGAAAACATTCTCGCAGCATGCGCAGGTAGATTTCCTGAGCCTCGGTATCGGCCGTGGTGAAAACGTCGTCCATCGTCTTGCCGCTATAGCCGTCCTTCTGAGTCACCTCAAAACTGATCATCTGGCGGCGAATCGCTGCCAACGCCCGGCGTACCGCCTCTTTCAGAACAACGCCGATGATGTGGCCATTCACTCTACCTTGGTATATCTGGCTCACCTGAGCCTCCTTTCAATGATTGAACTCCAATTTCAAAATAGAATATTTTTTATCTTCTGTCAATAATCAAATAATTTTATAGTTGTGGCTCGCTAACCGTTCTCGATAATTGTTCCCTTATGCTATTTAAAAAATGTTATGCCTTGTAATTTACAGAGACAATAGTAGTTTTACGATAAGCTTTGAGTTCCTGTATTTATGGGTATGTCTTTACTCGCTTGATGCGATGGAATTAGTGTAGTACTCTCAGATTTTTGATACACCCAAGAGTATAGCCATTCCTCTGTTGCCGGCTGACAAGGAGAAACAAAGGACGAATTCTCAATCAGGCCATTAAGGTGATATAGCATAATATTAACAACTTTTAAAAATTGCCCTCTAGCTCCCGTAGGGAAACCAGGAACTTCTTTGTGATTATCAACTATACCCGATGTGCTAACTAGATTTGTGAGCAAATCTTTTATTCTGCCACTTTCGAGAGATGAGCCGTGTATATTATGAGCAAATTCATTTCTTATTTTTCTTATGAGATGCAAATCCCTTCCAAGTCTCGGACTTATTATTCCTAAGCGCTCACAAATCTTTATTTTTGCAGAAAAGTTAGATAGTGGAGCGTTTGGCACGTCAATAAGTTCATCTTCGGAAGAACAGGACGGGGTAAAAAATTTTTTTAGTAAGTTCGTTAAAGTATTTTCTAGTAGCGAAGCGGTTACCAATACCGCACCCCTATCAGTTTCATTTGCAAATTCTTTTTGAAGAAAAACCATCCAGTAATTTCCTAAACCTACATCTGAGTTTGTGTTTGTATTCATATTCCTCTTATGTTTGTAAAATACACGTTACATTTAGCATACTCCCACCAAGGAGCAGGTACAATATATAGAGGTATGGATCTAGAGCACCTGGTGTGGGTGGGGATTTTTATAGGATCGACCTTGGGAAGGATTATCTCTGAGCTGAAACAGGAACCATACTTATAAAAGTGAGGGCCCAGAGCACCGCAAGCACCGGCAGTGTTCGTTTCATATTCTGTTTGCCGCGAATGTACCACCAACAAAATTGTTGTCTAGTGCAAAAAATATTCGACAACAAAGTTGCAAACTGCACAAAATCAAAACTCATAAGGTAACCCCATAGGAATCAAAGCGGCCCCGACATTTCGTCGGGGCCGCGGCAGTTGAAGACTCAGATGGGATCATCCTCAACTTTTTCTTGATTAAATGAGTAGATGAGGAGGTTCCCAAAGAAAGAGCACGCACTAACGATCATGTCTCCCGTAGCACATAGAAGGTTGAAAGGCGGGAGCAGTATGATGCAGTTAGCAACATAAAAGTTGCGTGGTGCGAAAAAGTCATCACCTCGGCTCTCTATGGCAACCCGGAGCGTCTGATAGCTCCACATCACCGAGAGGACCCACACTCCGATAGCTAAGAATGCCAGGATGATTAGCCAGCCCATGTTTTTCTCCCTTCACTAAACCAGAGGTTCTTATGCGTACACCTATCTTGAGCGCCGCCTCATCCGCAGCAAGGCACGCTTGCTGCCCAGTGAGCGCGTATATGCTTCCTGCATCTCCACCCAGTGACGTGGCTCTCTGATGAGCGGCAAAAGTGCTAGACTAAAATCTGGAACCCGCCGATCAAAAAGACCGAGTGATGATGGTTGGCGCCGCATGTTCAAAACTGGCGACAACAAAAAATCATCAAGCCCCCTCTCGACCAAAATCACTGCGTCATGGAGAGATGCTGTTTGGTCGGCATCTACTCTATCGACCAAGATAAGAATCACTCCGGATTCAACCACTCGGGCACAGGGGTCATCTGCCCCATCCTCTACTGTTATCATTCTCCACTCCTTCTGGAGGTACAAAACAAAACTCACAATACAACGATTTTCTTACAATAACAAACGGCCCCACACTCCTGTGGGGCCGCACGCTAAAGCGCAGGTACAATATAAAGGTATATGGGAGGGGCCTATCCCCCTAGCTAAAAGGAACGTTTCTGGTATAATCTTTGAGACTTTGGATACCCGCATTAATAACCAGATCCGAGCGACGGAGGTGCGTGTGGTAGGCCCTGAGGGCGAAAACCTTGGGGTATTGTCCCTTGGCGAGGCTCTGGCCCGTGCCCGGGAGCTCGAGCTCGACCTAATAGAGGTCTCCCCCAACGCCGTCCCCCCGGTTGCAAAAATAATGGAATATGGTAAATTCCAATACGAACAGGAGAAAAAACGCCGAGAAATAAAGGCCAAATCGCACACCACCGAGACCAAAAGCATCCAGGTCAAGATTGGCACCGGCGAAAATGACCTTAATCTTAAGGCGAAAAAGGCTGCCCAGTGGCTCTCTGAGGGCCATCGCGTCAAGGTAGACCTGTTTTTGTGGGGGCGGTACAAGTATATGGATTTTGAGTTTCTCAAGGAGAGGCTCGAGCGATTCCTCAAGACGATCCCTGCAGAGTATAAGCTGGGTGAACCTATAGGAAAGAGCCCTAAAGGCCTCTCGACCGTCATCGAACGCTCAGGCAAGAAAAAATAACATGAAAACAAACAAAGCATTTACAAAGCGCATGAAGATCACCCGCAAGGGGAAGCTTGTTGCGCGCAAGCCTGGGCAAAATCACTTTAATGCTAAGGAAAGCCGAAACACCCAGATGTCAGGCCGCCGCACTCAAAACATCACCGTTACCCCGAAGGTCGCTCAGCGATATATCAACACTGTTAAATAAACTACTATGGCACGCGTAAAAGGAGGACTCATATCGGCAAAGCGCCGACGCAACGTACTAAAGATGGTAAAAGGCTATCGCTTTGCCCGCTCAAAGAAGGAGCGCGCAGCAAAGGAGGCTATCTTCCACGCGGGTAAGTACTCGTTTGCACACCGCCGCGACAAAAAGAATGACTTCCGCAAACTTTGGAACGTTCGCATCAACGCTGGGCTCGACACTATCGAGTCGACCTTCTCCTACTCTCGCCTCATCGACGCAATGAAGAAGAAGAATGTGACCATCAACCGCAAGATGCTCGCTCTCCTCGCAGAGACCCGACCCGAGAGCTTTGCTCGAGTCATTAAGAAGGTCTCCTAACAAAATCCCCGCCAAAAGCGGGGATTTTTTGTATGCATACATCCCACTTAGGGCGTGCTAAAACTGCCAACAACAGGCTAAACCTCGAGGGGTTGAAAATGGAAGGAGGCGCGGTTTATCTTGTCTTGATGTACCAACTTTACCACCCCCTCAACGAGCGCCTTTGGGTCACCATCAAAAATGATGCGGTCGCTTGGCCGATGTCCGTTTTTTAAAATATCCTTAATCACTTCATCGGTCTTCCAGTCGCCCTCGTATATACCAATGGGCTTTTTGTCTTCAAACGAGATAGTGAACTCGTGGATGGTGCCTATGCGCCCACACCCAAACAGCATACCGTCGCACGAGCGAGTGAAGATAAGATCACGACCCGGGAAGCCAAAGCCGGTGTAAATTATCACGTCATGAAATTCAAGAGGTAGATTGTATTTCTCGACATGCTCCTTCTCGCTCCCAGCAGGAGAGAACCCTACCACGACACCTTTTTCTTCCTTTACTCCCATCGCCACCCAGAGGGGAAACCCGGTCGTGGCACCCGTCACCAAGACCGCACCTGCGCGCGCCACCTCGCGCCCAAGCTCCAAGCCTTTTTCGTACGCATCAACACCACAGTGGCCGGTCTCTGCGGCGCCCGAGATTCCAATTTTAATTTGCAAATGTGCGTGCTTTGGGTCCATTTAGATTATTTTAGCACCACAATTAGAAAGCTATGGTCACACTCTCCCCCACTTCGGGTGTAGTTGCTTTGACGCCAAGGTAGTCGCGGATACGTTGCGCAAGGAAGCTTGAGGAGGCAATTTCACCCATCACCACAAACACCTCTTCAAGTTTGTTTGTGTCAGACATCTTGTTTACATACTCCAAGAGCTGCTCGCCATCCATGTGTGCCGAGTATCCATAGAGCACTTGCACATGAGCACGGACTTCTATTTTTTGGGCTGTGTGCGAGTGAATATCATAGATCTCGACCTGCTTTGCACCCTCAACCAATTTGCGCCCCAAGCTCCCCGCCGCTTGATAGCCCACAATAAGTAGTGTTGATTTTGCATCCTGTAGCACATGCTTTTCATGGTCTATAACGCGACCACCGTTGCTCATGCCTGAGCCGGCGAGGATTATTTTTGGGTTAGGAGTGGTGTGTAGTTTTGCCGACTCCTCGACACTACTTACGAAGTGGAGTTCGGGGAACGCAAAAATATGCTCACCGTTTAGCGCTCGCTCTTTTATCTCGTCTTTAAAGTACTCTGGGTGTTTTTCAAAGGCTGCAGTGATCTGCTCTGCTAGTGGTGAGTCAAGATACACCGGTATGCTTGGGATGCGCTTCTCCTGCATGAGTGACTTAATTTCAAACAAAAGGTCTTGGGTTCGCTCGGTCGAAAACGCAGGGATGAGCAGTGTGCCACCGCGTGCCACCGCATCTTCAATACTATTTTCAAGAGCCTCGCGACGGTTGGTGTCATCGCGCTTACGGTCGCCATAGACACTCTCGATAAGTAGATACTGCGCACCTTCGGGCACCTCAGCCAAGGGCAACAGTGGCGAGTTGCCACCGCCCAAGTCGCCACTAAATACGATGGAGCGCGCCTGTCCGCCATCTTTGCGGGTAAACTTTGCGAGCGCTGAGCCTAAAATGTGCCCTGCATTATAAAACTCAAAAATAACATCACCAAACGTCTTTGGTTCGTGATACTCTATCCCCTCCCACTGTTTGAGCGCTTGTGCGATATCGTCTTTGGTATAGAGAGGTGCTACATTGTGACGCTTGGCGTCTCGCTCATTAAGCTCTAGCGCATCAAGGAGCATAGGCTCTGCCAAGGCGCGGGTCGCTTTGGTTGAGATGATAGGCCCACGGTAGCCATCCTTTACAAGTTTTGGGATGCGCCCTATGTGGTCGATGTGTGCGTGCGTATTAATGAGCGCGGTTATGGTTGTTGGATCAAACGACCACTGGTCCCAGTTGTTTTTTTGCAGCGCGTGCTCGCCTTGAAATAGACCGCAGTCGATGAGGAATCTTGCCCCGACCGAAGCGTCGGGGTTTTGCACCTCGAGCATAAAATTTGAACCAGTAACAGACCCAGCGCCGCCATAGAAGAATAGTTTTGATTGCATGTTGTATCAGTATAGCCCCTCAACCAGCTCAGGGCGAATAAAAATCCCTCACAGAGAGGGATTTTTATTCGGCTCCGGAGGCAAGTGTCTACCGTGAAATAAGTGGGTGCGCTATGAGCCACACCACGGTGCTGCCCAACTCCGCGCTCCCGGTAGAAACACTTAAGGACATTTGCCTCCGTCGCCTACTCTTAGTATAGCAAATTTACTCGTCGATGCCGAAGCGCTTGTATTTGTAGATAGTCTTTTTACCAAACCAATGCTGAATTTCGTGCTTAGCCTCTTCAGGAGTTTCAGATGCGTGAATGAGGTTGAGGACTGGGCGCTTCTCAAGGTTGGCGAGGAGTGGTGAGTCGGCAGAGTAGTCGCCGCGGATAGTGCCCATCTCAGCGAGGTATGGCATAGTTGGGCCGACAATTTTGCGCACCATATCAACTGCGTGCACGCCTTGCACCACCATGCGCACCATCGGCGCTGAGATCATAAAATCGACAAGCCAGCCGCGCACCGATTTACCAATTTTAAGGAGGTCGTCAGTACCAAAATCTTTTTTTACATCGTACCCATACTTTTGGTACGTTGCTGTGGTCTTCTCGCCAAGACGGCGGATCCACTTCTCGTCCTTCGGGTAGTGCTTGTCCATCTCGACACGAGTCGCCTGAAACATTTCAAGCGCCACAACCTTTAGATCGCGTTGCTCAAAACGCCCAATAATTTCGCCAATGAGACCCTTGCGGACGCCGTCTGGCTTTACGAGAATAAATGTCTTTTCCTCCTTCGGATGTTGCATAGCGGCACTATACAATATTCTGTCGTTTTTACAAGACCTGCGCTATAGAAATGGGGTGACAATTTCGGGCCCTTTTTTGGTCAGTATAATAGTTTGTTCAAAGTGTGCGGCGCGCGAATGGTCGCGCGTTACATACGTCCACTCGTCATCCGCAAGATCTATGCGGCCCTTCCCTTCTGCCAAAATAGGCTCGAGCGCGAGCACCAAGCCCTCACTAAGCTTCTCCCCCTCTCCTGGGTTGCCGTAGTTGGCGATAAATGGCCGCTCATGTACCGACTTGCCGAGTGCATGACCACCCAACTCCTCAACAACACTCAGCCCATATCGCTTTGCGACAGCCGCAACCGCGGCGCCAATGTCTCCGACGTGCCCCCCAACTGTAGCGGCTGCAATAGCAGCTGAGAGCGCTTCGCGCGTTCCGTCTAACAACTTCTGCCCCTGCGCGTCACCCTTCCCCACAAAGACCGTTTTGCAATGATCCGTAAAATAGCCCTTGTAAGAGAGCCCAAGGTCGAGCGAGACAATATCTCCCTCCTTCAGCACAGACTCCTCTTTGGGGATACCGTGCACCACCTCATCATTTACCGAAATACACAGCGCTGCCGGGTATGGGTAGCGAGCACCAGAGGGTTTGTAGTTAAGAAACGCCGGCACTGCACCCGCAGCGCGAATCAGCTCTTCAGCTTTTAGGTCGAGCTTAGCGGTAGTAACTCCCGGCGCAACCATGGCAGCTAATTGAGCGACCACCGCGCTCAGGATGCGGCCTGACTCGCGCAGGGCGGCTATGTCTTCTTGGGTTTTAGCTATCATGTGATTTTGACGAAATCATGCCGCGCAATCGTCCCTTAGGCGCGGCCAAGATTGAGAGCTTTGAGAACATCTGTATGCACCTGCTGTATGGTTTGGTCGCCATTAATTTCGATATATCGATAGTCGGGATGCGCCTTAAACCACTCATTCACTGCGGCAGCCTCTTCGTGCGACCAGCGCAAACGCTCCTCGATACCCTCTTTGGTATCATCCTCGCGCCCGCGCCCTGCTAGGCGTTGGCGTGCAACATCATCTGAGAGCCCAATGTGTAGCACGGCAATATTTTTTCGATCATAAAATTGCATCGCAGAGTGCAGGTCGGGTGTTTGGTCAACTGTGCGCGGGAAGCCATCGAGGATGATATGCTCCTCACCATGCATACCACCAATGAGTCGCGCAGAAAACAATGAGGTAGTAATGAAAGTCGGTATAAGTTTACCTCCAGCAATAAGTGGGCGGATGCGCTCCTGTGTGTACCCTTCGCCCACCGCGAACGAACGCAGGTTGGTGCCGGCAGTAAAGTAAAGCACGGAGCCCGGGTCTTTCTCGTTTAAATACTCTTTGAGTAATTGCACCTGGGTGCCCTTCCCGCTGCCCTGGGGCCCCAAAAAAATAACGGTGAGTTGTTCCACATGGGTCATAGTAACCTAACCAAACACTCTACACAAATACAAAAAGATGGTAGAGTGCGATCTAATGAAAAAGCATATTATAACGCTCTCCGGGTATCCAGGCAGTGGGAAGTCTTCGACAGGCAACGCGCTCGCAAAGGAGCTCGGGTATACTCGTTTTTCTTCTGGAGACTTTATGCGAAACTTAGCACAAGAGCGAGGGCTCTCGCTGGACGAATTCACTTTGCTTGCAAATAATGACCCTAGCATAGACAACCTCATAGACGAGCAGGTGCGCAAAGCTGGAGAGCTTGAACGTTTGGTTATAGATTCACGTCTTGCCTACTATTGGATACCTGAGGCGTTTAAAGTTTTCTTGTCTCTCGACCTCCATATTGCTGCAGAACGTATTTTTTCACATATACAGAAAGATGGGCGCGTAGGGCAAGACGACAACTCCGTCGAGGAGGTTTACAAAAACACCGTTGCACGAGTGGAAAGTGAACGAATGCGCTATAAAAAGCTGTATGGGCTTGCGTATGATGACGCTAACAATTATGACCTAGTGGTAGATACCGGGTCCAACAATCTAGAAGAAGTGGTCGCTATCATTTTGAAGGCCTACAAAAAATGGGAGGAACAGTAGTCCCTCCCATTTTATTTTTGCGTTAAGAAAAGCGTTTAATACTCGCGAATGGAAATTTGTGCGTCGATGCGGCGCGCGAGGTCGAGAATGACTGAGACAACGATGAGGAGCGCTGTGCCGCCCAGCGTGAGCGAGGAGATACCAGTAAACGACTGCACCGCTATAGGCAACACAGCAATAACACCAAGGAAGAGTGCACCAACAAACGTGATGCGGGTGATAACTTTAGCAAGATACTCAGTCGTTGAGTGGCCGGGGCGCACACCAGGGATAAAAGCGCCATTTTTCTGTAAATTCTCTGCTATCTGGTGCGGGTCAAACGTCACCGCAGTGTAGAAATAGGTAAAGAGGAACACGAGCGCAAAGTAGCATATGCCGTAGTAGAGCAGATTTTGCATAAAGTGCTGTATCTGCGCCGCAGCATGAGCAACAATAGCAATATGAGAGGTCGCGAAGAAGGTAGCCGCCATTTGTGGGATAAGCAGGAGTGAAAGTGCAAAGATGATCGGGATAACTCCTGCTTGGTTGAGGCGCAATGGGAGATATGTGGTAGAACTGCCACCAAAGAAGCGCATCCCGCGCACCTGCTTGGCATAGGTTACCGGCACGGGGCGCTCAGCCTCAGTAATCACAACGACTGCAGCTATGATAGCGAGCCCTGCTGCCAAGAATGCCGCATAGATTGGGAGCTTAGCAGCATCGAAGGCAAAGAGGGTTTGGGCTGCGTCTTGCGGCAAGCCGGCCACGATACCTGCAAAAATGATGACTGAAATACCGTTACCGAGGCCAAACTCAGAGATAAGTTCGCCGAGCCACATGAGATATATCGACCCTGCAACAATAACCAACAGGTTGGTAGCAAACTGCAGAGGGGTCAGCCCCGGCAAAATCGCTTCACGCTGCAGAATAAGCAAGAAGCTCACACCCTGGATAATCGCGATAGGGAGCGTAAGAAAACGCGTGTACTGCGAGAAACGCGCGCGACCAGCCTCACCCTCCTCTTGGTAGAGCTGTTTGAGACGCGGCACCAGCATAGTAAGGAGCTGCAAGATGATAGAGGCGGTGATGTAGGGCCCCACACCAAGCATCACGATAGAAAGGTTCGAGAGGCCACCGCCCGAGAAAAGATTGAGGAGGCCAAAAAATTGATTGTTTTGCAAGAACACTTGGAGCTGCGCCGCATTGATGCCCGGGATCGGTATGACCGCAAGCACGCGGAAGATAGCGAGCGCGCCTAACACAAACAAAAGACGATTACGCAGCGTCTTGTCGGTAAACAAAAGCGTTAGTTTTTGGATAAACGTATTCACGGTTATGCTATCGAGCCACCAGCTTTTTCGATCTTCTCTTTTGCACTCACTGAGACTATGCAGCCTGAGACAACAAGCTTCTTAGTTATAGCACCTTCACCCAAAACTTTAACAGTTGGAGTTGTACCCTTGCGGACTTGAAGCACGCCGCGCTCAACGAGCACCGTTGGGTTGATAGTGTCACCTGCGGCAAAGATCTTCTCAAGCGTCGCAACATTTACTACCATCGGCTTCACCTGGATACTGTTGAACTGGTAGCCGCGCAGCTTCGGGAGCTTTTTGATCTTCTCGCGCACATCTGGGCGGATGCGATGGCCGGCGCGTGCCTTTTGACCTTTGGTACCACGACCAGAGGTTTTGCCACGAATACCACCACGACCGACGCGCTTTTCGGCCTTGTTTTCAGTTTTTCGCTGTAGTTGGTTGAGTTGCATAGTAGTAGAAAAAGTTACGCTTTGAGGCTACGGAGTGCTTCGACTGCTGCGCGGGCATTATTGAGACCATTCTTGCTGCCCGAGTGCACCTTTGCAACAACGTTAGTAATACCTGCAAGCTCAAGCACTGGGCGCACCGAGGAGCCGGCAACGAGACCACGGCGTGGAGCTGGCATGAGCGTTACGCGCGCAGCGCAGTACTTAGCAGAGGTTTCGTGAGCTATTGAGTTGTCCTTTTTGAGGTTCACTGTAATCAAATTTTTCTTTGCGTCACGCACTGCTTTGTCGATAGCAAGTGTGGTGTCCCCCGCCTTGCCAAGACCAACACCAACCTTACCTTTGCGATTACCGATGATGATAGCGACTGAGAAAGAAAAACGGCGACCGCCAGCAATAACACGTGCTACGCGACGAATGTTGATCATCTTTTGGTCGAACTCCGAGCGTACGCGAGGAGCGCGTGAGCGATCACCTGTGCGACCACGGCGGTCACCTCCGCGACGATCACCTCCGCGACGAGGGCGGCGCCCCTCCTCTGCTGTTGGTGCTTCAACAGCAACAGGCGCCTCGGTGGTTGCCGCTTCAGTATCTATAACGATGTCTGTATCAATGTCTGCCATATAGTTTAAAATGTGAGCCCACCCTCGCGTGCGGCTTCTGCAACCGCCGCAACCCGGCCAGTATACCTGAATCCACCTCGATCGAACACCACCTCAGTAATGCCAGCTGCCTTCGCTCGTTTTGCAAGCTCAACACCAAGCATTTTTGCAGCATCCATCTTTTTAGCCTCTTTCGCAAGAACTTGGGTAGAGCCCGAGACAAGCGTTGCACCCTTCGAGTCGTCGATGATCTGCGCGTGCAGGTAGCGGTTTGATTTGTAAATCGCCAAACGTGGGCGCAGGGAGGTACCGGCCACTTTTGCGCGAATGCGGTTGTGGCGACGAGTACGAGAGAGTTGTTTAACAGCAGTAGATTTCATAATAGTTTATGCAGCTTTCTTACCTTGCTTGCGGAGGATGACTTCGTTGTCGTAACGGATACCCTTACCCTTGTACGGTTCAGGGACCTTCAGTGCACGCACGTTAGCGGCAAACTGGCCAACAAGCTCCTTGTCAAAGCCAGTGATAGTAAGCGAGGCACGGTCCGCAGCGAGCGCAAGACCCTCAGGAATAGACATCTTTACTGGGTGTGAAAAACCAAGCGCCAAGTTAAGCGTCTTACCAGCAACATCCCACTTGTAACCAACACCTTCAATGAGGAGCTTCTTGGTGTATCCCTCGGTTACTCCGGTGAGCATATTGCGCACATGGCTAGCATACGTACCAACAAGAGCTTGCGACTCACGAGATGCGCCCTTACGCGACACCTGGACCCCCTCGGGAGAAACCTCTACCGCAATCAGGCGGTGCATAGGCTTTACGAGTGTACCCTTTGGACCCTTAACAGCGATAGTGCCGCCAGAGATGGTAACCTCAGCTGCTTTTGGTATTTGAATTGGTCGTTTTGCGAGTCTAGACATACGTTTACTTGGGTGGGTGCTACCAGATTTCGAACAAGATCTCTCCGCCCACGCGCTGCGCCTGAGCCTCCTTGCCGGTCAAAATACCTTTGGGAGTTGAAAGAAGGACGAGCCCATGACCACGCTTTACCGGGTGGATATCACGCACACCCATGTAGAGTCGGCGAGATGGCTTTGAAATACGCTTAACACCACCGATAGCAGGAGTGCTGCCGCGGTAAGCAATCGTTACAGTAAGAGGACCCTCTTTTTTAGGAGCCTCAACAGAAGAGAGATAGCCTTCACGCATAAGAGCATCGGCGACAGCTGCCTTTAGCTTTGAGTGCGGCAAAGACACGCTCGACTTACCAGCGCGTGAGGCGTTTTGGAGGCGGATTATGAAATCTGATATCGGGTCTGCGATCATTGATTTTTCTTGGTGATAAGAGTCTCTCTTCTCAGAAGGGTAAATCTCGTGGATTTACCAGGAGGACTTGCGGACGCCTGGGATAAGCCCTTCGTTTGCCGCCTCTCTAAAGCAGGCTCGGCACATACCGAAGTCACGCATGAAAGCGCGCTTACGGCCACAGCGGAAGCATCGATTAACTACCCGCGAGGCGAACTTCGGGGTGCGATTACTTCGTGCTATGGTCGATTTTTTAGCCATTTCCTAAAGAAAAGTGCCCTCCTAGGGGCCCACAAAATATACTTTATTGCCCTTTGGAAGTCAAATAGCAGAAAGGCCGGGGTCAAACCCCGGCCCTCACGCACCACTCGCGATATTACGAATTTCAGCATACCTGTCGCTGTGCACTTTTGGAATATCACCTCCCAGACTTTGCAGAAGTGCCCACGTATCCGTTTTTTGGACCGGTAATACCTTGAGCTTGTCGCGAATATCAGCAGGCACATGTGTGTTCATCGCCAACGCGAGGTATATCACCCAACCTCCTCTATTATAAACCTTAGTGAGCGTGTCATGAGACACCTTGTCAGAGCCTGCAATAGCATACAACGCATACCAACTCGACGAATGGGTCTCAGAGCTCTTCAAGAAACCAACAGCCACAGATTCGGCTTGATCTCTCGTGATGTGCGGACTCTGCAGCAAAACCGCAACCACGAGAGGATCCTCTAGCTGTGCCAGTAGGTGGAACCATGCGGAAAACTCTTCCCTATCTCGCACCAACGCATCGAGTTCACGCACAAGCACAAAGCGCTCTTCGCTCGGCAGAATTGCCTCTGTCATATTGTGTTCCCTTCTTGTTGTTCAACTTGCACCACCCTAGCCCCATCAAAAACAGAAGTCAACAAGAATGCCTATGCTATACTCCGCACTGAGGGGGCGCCTTGAGGGTGTGGAAAGCGGCAGATGGATCCACAATTGCAAAGCTCGCCGGTGAAAGTGCTCTCGTCTCCTCACTTGTTCTTACAAACCACACGAAAGGAACCGTGCCATGCACAACAATGTCTGGAACATTGCGTTCTCAGCAACAGGAGCCACAGGAGCATGTCTTCCGTGTAGCTGAGCTACTCAAAAGGTATGGGCAGATACTATCTCTCTGCGCACACCAAGACTCAAACGGCTACTTCGGGCGAGTCAGGATTGTTCTTCAAGTAGAGCATCGATGCTCTACCGAAAACATAACTCGGCTGATCGCTGAGAAAACACTCGGCGCAGCTACAAACATTGAGGTAACTTATGTCTGAAAGTGAACCATACCCGCAACCTTTGGTTGCATAAAGGGCCAGGACTGCTTTGCAACTCCTGGCCCTTCGAATTTTTACCTACCTTGGTTCAACCAATCTGCCACATGGTTTACTAACCACGGCATACCAAAGAAAATGAGCGTGAGCATAGCAAGATATACTAGTACCTCTAGTAATGCTTTTCTTCTTAGGCTTTTTTGTATAGGGTCTTTTTCCGTAGTTGCTCGCAACGTCCCGATAGTTAGCCCTGACACTAACCACGCAATACTTACAAAAAATGCTGCTGGGATGGTTAACAGTGATATTGCAATACCCACAAAACCAATAGAACCAAAAATATTTCCTATCCCCTGCGCGCACCCTCCCTCAAACCAATTTTGGCACCCAAACAACATTCCAAATAAAGAAAGAACTTCGCCTACGAGAAGCGGGGAAAAAAGAACTCCTATCATTCCCCAATAAATTTTTTTGCTCATCTGATTATTCTATATCAACTTTTATTGATCATTGTAATCAAAAAAAAACCGCCCCAGGATGGGGCGGTTTTTTGGAGATATTGAAATTTATTTTTTGAACGGGAGGCCGAGATGTGCGAGGTAGTCGTGTGCCTCCTTCTTGCTGGTGGCAGTGGTGACGATAGTGATAGCCATACCAAAGACATCCTTGAGCTCTTCGTCGGCAGTCTCGGAGAAGACGGTGTGCTCGCGGATACCAAGCGTATAGTTACCCATCTCATCGAGACCCGAGGTTGAGATACCCTTAAAGTCTTTCGTACGAGGAAGCGCGATATGGATGAGGCGGTTGAGGAAGTCCTCTGCACGCTTGCCGCGCAGCGTTACTTGGTAGCCAATATGGTCGCCAATACGTGTCTTAAAGGTTGCAATAGACTTCTTTGCCCCACGAGTAGCAACTTTTTGACCCGTGATTTTTGCAAGACGATCACCAACAAGTTTTACCTTGAGCTTATCCTTCATCATCTTACCAACACCAACCGAGACAACGATCTTCTCGATCTTTGGTGTTTGCATTACATTAACCCAGCCATTGCTCTGGCCGAGAGTTTTAAATGCGGTTTGCTGCTTTTCCTTAACGAGTTCCATTTCAGTTGCTTATTTCTTACTCTTCTTAACTTTTGGCTCATCTGCGAGCGCTACTTTGCTTGCGGCAATTGGGTGCTGTTTGTCGAGCACCTGACCCTTCTCGCCTGGGCGGCGTGGGCGCTGGTGCTTGTGCTTAACGCCAACCCCCTCAACCACAACCAACCCAAGAGCCGGCAGCACCTTCACTACCTTACCTGTCTTACCTTTGTCGACACCAGAGCGCACAACAACGGTATCACCTTTTTTAACGTGGAGGGTATTCATACAAATTTATACAACTTCGGGAGCGCGTGAAATGATGGTTTGGTAGCCAAGCTCCTGGAGCTCACGAGGGATAGGGCCAAAGATGCGGCCTGCCTTTGGCTCCTTAGGGTTCTTGCCTGAACCTTCGATCACCACCACTGCGTTTTCATCAAAACGAACATACGAACCATCCTTGCGGCGGAACGGCTTGCGCTGGCGGACAATAACAGCCTTGAGCACGTCCTTTTTCTTAACGTTCTTGCGGGGCTCTGCGGTCTGAACCGAGAGGATAACCACCTCGCCTATCTCAGCGTAGCGCTTCTTTGAAGAGCCGGGGATCTTGAAAATGCGTCCCACGCGGGCGCCTGAGTTATCTGCAATGGTTACGAGTGAGCGGTCCTGGATCATGACTTTAAGTTAAAAACGCCCACCCACCTGCAGGCAGGCACGAATGCGTTGGGGCCTATAATACCGGGTTTTTGAGGATTTGCAAGCCAACACACCACCAAGCACTTAGCTGGCAACAGTAATGATTACTCGGCGAACCAAAGAGCATCCAGGGCTTGTTTCACTAGCACACGTTGTGGCTCCCGCCTCATTTGAGGTGGTTATGGTTGCGGTATACACCCCCGCACTTACATAGGTGTGCCGGATATTCCAACCCATAGAGCAATCTGCGGGCCCATTACACAGGTACCCATAGCTCAAATTACCCGAGAGACCATCTCCAAAATTAATAAAATAGTGCGCAGTGACTAAGTAGGGGGCATCATACAA
>JAUPWA010000010.1 GCA_030916835.1 Patescibacteria group bacterium
CTTGTATATCGTCAGCTGCTTGCTTCAAAACGGCGGGATCCACACTTGTTCCACTTGTCTGCACTTGAGAAATTGCTGCATTATTGTCTGACGCCACAATGGTTGGTGCGATGGTCGTGCCATTTACTTCTGTAGTAATACGGACCCCTTGTTGATTCTGATTTTGATTAATAGAAGATTGTTGAAACACTGTAACTGGGTTAAGGGCGCCGTTAAACGAAACAAGTTGTGGGTTTATGGTAAACAGAATTATCCAAGATCCTAAGAGAATAGCGAGTCCTAAAAAGGCTGCTTGAAGCCGTTTACTCGCATCAAATTTTACGAGAGGCACATCAGAGACCATGTAAGATATTCCTGCATATACGAACGACCCCACCGCTATGAGTGCTGCAAGAATAATAAGCAACTTAAAGACCATGCTAAGTAGTTGGCCAAAATTTGCATTACCAGTTTCATATTGGGCTAAGCCGGGCAGCGGTTCTAGAGGTGTGTAGGATATATCTGTGTTCCCTTGTGTTTGTTGGATAACGCCCTGGGTGGGGCTTATGGGAGTACCGTTTTGTGTGTACGCTTCTTGAGCATGCGCAAAACTCGCCACAGTGAGGAATATAAAAATACCAAGAATTATTTTTTTCATAAGCCAAATAGTGATGTAATGGTTGAGCCGCTACTTTGGCCAAAGACTATTCCTACCAAGCTTTGTGCTGCTTGGGTTAGTGTATCAATAGCGGTGTTTTGGACTGAGATACCAACCTGTGCCGAGCCCGACCCGGACCCTGTTTGCCGTAAAGTAAGCAATCCTTTTTTCGAGTCAGGGCCACTCGTATCGCTCCCATTCAATGTCCATGAGTATAGCAACGCCCCTTTTGTAAGGCTACTGCTTGTAAAATAGTATGGCTCTGCTTTGAGGGTTATTTCATTGGCATTGAGATTGAAGTTTGTGGGCAGGGCAACATCCAAGAGTATCCCGCGCAGCGGGTCTTGTTTGTAGAGCACCACACCAGGGTTTGTTGCTGGGATAGCCACATCCCCACTCCCCACTTTGGTTCCATTTAAATACACATCAACGCGGACAACCTCGCTTGTTTGGAGGCCATCACCATTAAACACAAAAACATTTTTCCCAAGACCCGAAGATGCAGTATTGAGTGAATCATTCCTATACCACTGAAAACTCAGTTTATTAGGAGGTATAAGAGACTTCCCCGACACGATGGTTGGGAACGCCACCACACGCAGTGGTGAGCCTGCGCTGTATAAGGACTTGCCTTTATAGAAAAGAGGAGTGGTGGTGTCAGCCTCCCACACAAGGCGCACCACCGAGGGAGCAAAGACAAAGTTTTGAGTGTACGTGCCCTGAGTTGATTCTATGGTTACCTGTATTGCGGTTGCACTACCTATACCGCCGGTCGTAAATGAGAAGGTGGTCAGCCCAATACCGCTCTGCACGACTTTACCATTCACCCGCCAAGTTATAGTCGCATTGCCTATGAAGGGGCCAACTCCCTGGGCCTCGATATATACCGTTTGGTTTGGCCCTGGTGTTTCAGGGGCAACAATATACTGCACAGGGTCTGGCACCGCAGAAAGCTGTGCTCGCACAGGGTTTGCAATAGACGAGAAAAGCAACACAAGAACAACAAAAATAGGCGCAATTCTATACTGCATAGGTTGGTCTTTGTTGGATGCTTTTCTCGGTATTGCTTGCATATTCGGGTAATTGATCGATATGTTCCAGTTCCTCCTTTAGTTTTTGGCGTGAGTTAACTTGCGCCGTTTCGGTCATGTTGCGGCGCTCGATATCTTTAATGCCGCGGTATACAGCCCCTACGTTTGTTTTTGGTGATATTGCAAGAGTAAATGCTGTTGAGGCAGTACCTTCAAGCTCACCCTCCTCTTTTGTTTTGCGCAATATGCACAGTATGGTCATAGCCGTCCAGCCTGGGAGTATGTCGAGTATAGGGAGAACGCCTGAAAAACCTCCACCAAGAGCGTACCGTAAGTAAAAAAGGCCATTAAATGAAAGCAGAAGTAAAAAGCCAGCACCAAGGGTAATACTTAAACAAATACTTAAAGCCATGCCCAGTGCAATACCTAGCGGTATGGTGACCGTACCCACAATTTGGCCTACGAGTGGGATAGCCGCAACGCCAGCACCTAGTGCAAAACACACCCAATAGACAAGTGCTTTAAGGCCGTCGATAAACAGCGCGACGATGATGTACGGCATGTACCTTACCATGCTCCTATTGTACCGCTTTTGTTTCTGATGAGGCAGAGATACTCCCACCCTCAGTAGCTCGTTGCCTACGTAGTGCCAAGACTTGCGAGGGGTCAGAGGTGATAATTTGGTCTTCGGTATATGAAGCTATCACTTTAATTGCTACATGTTTGAGACCCGCAAAAAAGATCCCCTCCCCCACATCGCTTTCTAGGAGCAGGTACTTCTCTTCATCTGAGAGGTTAAACGTCTTTTGAAGACTGTCTATTGTGGTTGGCGACTGTTTGAGGAGTATCTGGATAGAGGAGTTGGTTATCATAGGGAGCCCATAGGGCGATTTTAGGAAGTCATCAACATCTTGGGTGATGGTCGCGAGCCCCAGGAAGTATTTGCGGCCGCGCTTTGCCATGCCATAGAGGAAGGATGCGGTGTCATCACTTTTCATCATCCACCACGCCTCGTCGATTACCAGGAGGCGTTTTTTGAGGTTTTTACGCACCGCGTTCCAAATGTAGTGCGTAATGAGGTACATCGCGACCGGCTTCAAATCATCTTCCATGTCGCGCACCGAAAACACCACGAACTTTTTGTTAATATCGACACTGGTGGCCCGGTTGATAAAGCCTGACCATGAGCCCTTAGTGTACTTTGAAAGGCGTTGCACCAGACTCTCACTCCCCTGCATGCCTGAGAGTACCATTTCAAAGTCTGAAAGTAGTGGCGGCTCTATGTCTGCAAAGTTGCTGTCAGGGGTAATATCTTTAAGCGCATAGGTTTCGGTAATTGCTTTGTCGATAATAGCGTCCTCCTCGGGAGAGAGACCACCAAGCATGATACGAAAGAGTCCTACTAATGCGACAATATTAGAGCGCAACACGTCGGACGGACTCTCATCTTCTCGGGGTATGGGTAAATCAAACGGGTTAATATGGTGCTCTGAGTTGAGGCTGATGTTGAAGTAGCGTCCTCCCACCGTTTGAGCCAAAAA
>JAUPWA010000011.1 GCA_030916835.1 Patescibacteria group bacterium
CACCCTTGGCTCAATAGCGGTCGACCGCCGTGGTGCGCTTGCGTGCACAGAAACATTCCTCATAGCAGCAATACCACTAGACACCAACCAAGACACGCTCTCTTTTATTGCAACACCATGAGGGGATTTACATTGATAGAAACATTGCTCTACATAGCGCTCCTTACAACGCTACTAACTAGTGGTATCACCACTGCATATCAGCTACTCAGAAGTGCAAGTACCGACTCTTCACAGCTAGAGTCATATGACGAGGCGGTGTTCGTTTTACAAAAAGTACGATGGGTACTCTCGCAGACACCAAACACAACCAAGATCCTCGCGCCAATCGCAAACACTCATAGCAGTGTGTTGTCTATTATTTCTCAAAACGGCTTATATATAACAGTGTGCACAGCTCAAGGCCAACTGCGCCTGTATGAGGGCGCGCACACTGCCCCAGCATGCGACGATGCGGCTTTTGTACCTCTGACACACACTCAAACAAAAGTCTCAAATTTCGACGCATACCAAAGCCAGCAGCAGGTGCGCATCTCTATAACACTCAACGCCACCACGTATACCACCACAACATATGTACCCTAATATACAAAAAGGTTTTATAGCACTCATATCAATAAGTAGTATCGCCGTGCTTTTGCTAATACTGTGTGTATCGTTGAGCGCGCGTAGTTTCTTTACTCGTACCTTCATATTGAGCTACGAAAACAAAACGCACAGTGAGGAGCGTGCTCGAGAGTGCGCTGCCTACATCCTCCAAAAACTTGCTGAGGATGCACAGTATAGAGGAGGCGAGACTACTACAATCAATGGTTCCTCGTGCACCGTCACCACAAGCTCCGGTGGCGATCCGCGCTCATTCACTCTCACTGCAACACACCACCACAGCCACACCACCTGGAATATCACTATTACACTCACAAGTCTTGACGTCATCCGCCGATATGAGTTGCCATAAATTTTATACTTGCACGCCACAAAGCTGGTGGTACTCTGGCGGCAGATTTATACAATAAGTTTGAATATATGCAGCATCCACGTTTGGGGCGTTTGTCTCATGCTTGTGCACGTACTCAGGGGTTTACACTTATTGAAATTCTCATCGTCATCGGCATCATCGCCATTTTGGCGGCGGTGGTGATTGTCGCGCTCAATCCGGCGCGGCAGTTTGCCCAGGCGCGCAATTCGCAGCGCCAGAGCAACGTGACGACTATTCTCAACGCCATTGGGCAAAACATGGTCGACAACAAGGGCACGTTTACCTGCGGCTCGGTGGTAGTACCAACTGCTTCAACCACCATCGGCACAGGTGCGAGCATGGTCGACCTCTCGTGCCTCACACCAACCTACATCCCAACCAGTGTCCCAACCGACCCCACGGGTGGCTCTGCAGCGGACACCAAATATACGATCGCAGTTGATGTAAACGGCCGCTACACCGTCTGCGCACCTCTTGCCAACGAGGCGGCGCTGGGCAACCCTGGTGCCTACTGTGCGACGCGATAATCAAAGCTACCTATATAAAAAGAATCGGGCGGCCTGCATGTGCAGGCCGCCCGTTTAACATCACACCACCCACCTGGGTCTTATACCCATAGTCAGATCTCTCACAAATGTGGTGTCGATGATTTGGTGATCTTCAACCTTGATTCCAAGGTCTAAAATTTTGTCTCTCGCAACGTGTCCCTTCACATTACTTGGGACAACCAAAACCCTTACTCCCTCGCAAGGTAGCAGTAAGACAGGATGTCCCGCCGCCAAAACCTTACGCTTGAGGTTATCAGCAAAACTACTCTTCAGAGCCTGAGGCACCAGCTCCCACAGTAAAAGCACTGTACCTGCGAGAGTGCCTTCTTGCATCTCTGCAACAATCTTAGTACGATCTGGCCGCTCATCCGAAGAAAAATCTCCTTCGAGCCAAGAGCAGCAAAAGCTCAGGCAAGATCTTGGGCGCTCAGCCCTGTTCCACAGCTGACACCCCCTCCCTTTGTCGCAGTGCTTACACCACACTCCTGGTGGTTTGAGGAAAGTCTCCAAGACCGGGTCCTCATAGATCTCGCGGGTCTTACAGCAAGCGGTGCAGCTTCCGCAAACTCTCGCGGGACCTGCCGGCATATTTGTACCATCTGGCATGACAAACCTCCACAAATCTGGCGATATTATGCAGTAATAAATTGTTTTTAGCAAGTCAATTATTCTAAACAAAAAAAGTAAAAATGTCTTTTTGTGTAGAGCGGCGGCACTATCTATATGAGCCGAAGTGTTTTATAAAACAATTTGACTTGCTTTTTGTCAAAAAATTGTGTATATTAATGTTGTTGCAAGGATCTCTAACCTTTAGTGCACTACCGATCCGTTAATTTCAAAGTCGCCTCCGAAGCAATCTAATCCATCGGAGTGAAAAGTTTCCAGAGTGTGCATTTTTAGAAATCGTTTTACTTCTCAAGCTCATCTTGCTTGTGAATGTATACGCCTAGGGTGCTCTTATTTCTAGGAAAAAATATATGAAAAACACATTTGCTCTGGCCGCTCTTTCGATGTTCCTTATTACTGCCCCACTATTTGCTTCTGCAGACACTCTTACTCGCGAGTTAAGTCTCGGCATGAGTGGGTCTGATGTCTCAGCTCTACAAACGTTCCTCGCATCCGACACTACGGTATATCCGCAGGGCCTGGTGACCGGATACTACGGCTTTCTAACCAAAGCGGCAGTTTCTAACTTTCAGAGTCGCAACGGTATCACATCAGTAGGTCGCGTAGGCCCTGCAACACTCCCCGTACTTAACCTCCAAATAGCGCAAGGCATGGCTAGCTATAGCACAGCAGCGCCAACCATCTCGAGCATCAGCACGAGCGCTGGTACAAGCGCCGCAACAGTGAGTTGGAATACCAACGAGGCCGCAAAAGGTATGGTCTACTACAGCACGAGTCCTCTTTCGCAGACAGAGCATGCAAACTCGGTTGATGTGAGCGGCTACAGCACCTCGAGCGATTCAAACTATCGCACATCCCAGCAAGTATCGCTCCCCAACCTCCAAGCAAATACTGTCTACTACTACCTCATCTACACAACCGACCAGCAAGGTAACGTGAGCGTCACTTGGCCCGCAACCTTTAGCACCGCGAACTAAGCGCTTCGAAACATAGTCCAAAAAAAACACCCCAAACTGGGGTGTTTTTTGTTCCACGTATCCTAGTAAATCATGTAGCGTAGCGCTAGCGCAGACCGCCTACGCCAGCGAGTTGGCAACAAGACCAATAATTAGAATGCCGCCGGCGTTAAGCAAAAAAGAGAGTAGCAGAAAGCGGCGATCGTTCATCTTTGACATACCCAGCAGCGCGAGCCCCAGCTCATCGGGCAGCGGAGAGGCGATGATGAGCGCGCCTACGAGTGGCACCATAAATCGCGACAAGCGGGTTTTAAATATTTTTGGTAGTCGAGTAAATTTTGAGTGCGAAAGCAAAAATTTTGTATCTTCAGCAACTCGGTCACGCACAAACCGAAAAATGACGTAGTCACCTAGCGCTGCACCAAGCCCTCCAAAAATAGCAACAACCACGAGCGGGTTACTTTGCGACAGCTCGGCCAAGACCACTATCGCCGGCGCAGTAGTAAACATCGAGGTAAAAAAGACCCCCGCCAAAAAACTCCCCCACACCCCC
>JAUPWA010000003.1 GCA_030916835.1 Patescibacteria group bacterium
ATAACCAGCAGCGCCTCGGTGACGCCTCCTGAGGTAAACGCGATGATAACGCCGGGGATAGCGGCAAGAATTTGACCAAACACCGGGATAAGCTCGAAGATTCCGGCCAAAACTGCGAGCAAGAGCGCGTATTTAATGCCTAAAATGGTGAGCCCTAGGAACAGTAGTACGCCAACAATAAGAGCGAGGATGAGCTGCCCTTGCATCCATTTCCCTATCTTGTCTTGGGAGCGCCTCCATAGGTCGAGCACATAGGCCTCGTGCTTCACGGGGGTAACTATGCGCAAGAAATCGTCTACCCCCGTCTCTTCAACGGCGAAATAAAAAGAAAAGACAATAACCAAAATAAATGAAGAGAGGCCGCCAAAGAAGGCTGAGAGCGTCGAGAACACGCCACCAGTTGATGACTCAAGTGTTGAGGAAATACTGCGCAACAGGTCGGCCGATGACAGCGAGTTGGACCCGTTCCATGGCAAGAGTCCGTGGGTTACGTCAGCTACGTTGATGTTTGAAAGTGTGGTCGGTAGTTGGCTTAAAAATCCTGCAGCATCATTAAGTACGGGCGGGATAAAAATAAACAAAATACCAAAAAAGACGATCGCAATGATGAGGTACAAAAGGATGACCGCAACAAGCCGCGAGATTTTGAGGAATCGTCTCAGGCTACGCACACCTGGCTCAATTGACGAGGCTATGACAATAGCGGTGAGCAGGATGAGCACTATCTCGCGCAGGTACCACAGTGCGGCAAAAAGCACCAAAAAAAGCAAAGTCGTCACTATTGTGCCCAAGCCAATAGTGACCTGTACGGCGCGGTCTTTCATACCCCTATCCTAACACAGACGATATGTGTTTTTTGAGGAAAGTCTCGAGCTCGCGTATAGGCATACGCACCTGCTCTCCAGTGTCGCGGTCGCGCACCGTGACAGTATCTTTGTGCTCAGCGACCTCACCGAGCGTGTCAAAGTCGATAGTGATGCAGTAGGGAGTGCCAATTTCGTCTTGGCGGCGGTAGCGCTTGCCTATGTTGCCATTGTCGTCCCACACGATCTGCGGAATTTCTTTCTTGAGATTGGTATAGACCTCACGCGCCTTTTCAACCAACTCTGGCTTGTTCTTCAAGAGTGGAAATACCGCGGCTTTCACCGGTGCAAGATGTGGCGGAAATTTAAGAAAAACACGCAGCTCACCACCAAGCTCATCCTCCGTATATGCTTTAGTGAGCACAGCGAGCACATGACGACCCAAACCAAATGTGGGCTCAAGTACATGTGGCACGCTCTTTTCATTAGTTGATGGGTCTAGGTATGACAGATCAACCCCCGCGTGTTCAATGTGGCGAGAAAGATCAAAATCGGTACGATACGCAAGCCCACCGATCTCATCAAACTTGTGCGGATACTTGAAGTGAAAATCGATGGTGCGCTTGGAGTAGTGAGCACGCTCACCGTCGGGGATCTCCACCTCTACAACATCGTCGGCCGAAAACCCCAGCGCCATAAACCACGCATGCATATTTGTGCGTAACTTTTCAAAGTGGTCACTCCACGACGCTTCATGTACAAAATATTCAAACTCCATAATCTCGAGTTCACGCACACGAAAGATGAAGTCACGGGGGGCTATCTCATTCCTAAAACTACGACCGATTTGCGCGATGCCAAACGGTAACTTTGGGTGATAGGTGTCCAGAACATTTTTGAAGTTCACAAACATACCCTGTGCTGTTTCAGGACGCAGGTAGACAGGCAGGTCGGCCCCATCAACTGAGCCCACCGACGTCTTAAACATCATGTTGAATTGCTGTGGCTCAGTGAGCGCGTTGCCATCGGGGCTTTTGAGCCCGTGTTTTTGTATTGCCTCCCCCATGCGCTCGAGCGTCATGCCAGTGGGATCTATTCCATTATCTTCGAGCAAGTGGTCGGCACGGAAACGCTTTTTCGTTTTGATGTCAGACACAAGAGGATCATTAAAACCACCCACGTGACCACTCGCCTCCCACACCCGCGGGTTCATAAGAATAGCCGAGTCGATACCATACATATCGTCTCTGCTTTCAACAAACATGCGCCACCAGAGGTTTTCAATATTCTTTTTAAGCGCTACACCCAAGGGTCCGTAGTCCCAGGTACCAGCCAAGCCGCCATAAATTTCTGATCCTTGAAATATAAAACCGCGGCGCTTTGAAAGGGCGACTATTTTTTCCATCGTGTCGTTTGCTGCCATATCTGCTACTTTACTGCTTCGGCGCAATATTTGCCATATTGTTGGTATAGCTTGCGGAGTCACCTGAGAGTGCCGTGGTCGGAGCTGGCGCGCCAGTAGAAATACCCACCTGTGCAAAGCGATCTTGGCCAGTAAACCCAGTTGCGTTCACGAGGACAGGAGTGCCTCCCACCTGTGAAGCGCTCGGCGTGAGAGCAACTTGGAACGCCGCAGTTTTTGCTGCAGTACTATACCCAACTCCCGCCTTGAGATCTCCCAAACTCCAGGTTACCGTGCGCGTACCAGAGTCATAGGTAATACCACTACCCTGCCCAGCTGCAACATACTGCACATAGAGCGGCAGTGTCGTCTGCGCTACGGCGTTTGCGATAGTATTTGATGGATTTTTCACCGTCCAAACGATGGTGTAGGTTGTGGTCTTTTCAGCAACTGGCGGCATAGGGCCCGCGTTTTGGAATGGACCTGAGAAGTGGAGCGCTTGTGCCGTGATGCTCGCTGCTGAAGCAATAGAAGCCTCAATGGTGGCTGCTGAAGACACCGTTTCAGGGACGCCTGACTGCCCCTCGCGCACACCAGAGACACCGACAGAGAGACTCACAGTTGGATTTACATACACCGTACCACCAGTACCAGGCGCGAGCGTGGTAAAGGTAAACTGCTCAGTACCCGAACCGCCTGGTGGGATAGAGGCAAGGTTAGAGTCCTGATCTCGTGACCATACAATAGTTTGACTCCTAGATTCATAAAAACCGTTTGCTGCCGTAATAGAGTTGGTATCGATCATGGGACCCGAGAACAAAAGGCGCAATTCAAGGTTAGAGACGGGCACCGAGAGATTGTTTTGCCATGTCACGGTCCCTTGGATCGTCTGTTGACCCACAACCGATACGGTTTTACCTGATTTACCGTTGAGCGCTATATTCGCGGTAACAAATGGGCGATGCACGGTGAGCGTTTGTGGCACGACAATAAACGGAACTTTGATACTCGTCTCAGTTGGATCAGATATAGGCCCCGCAACAAAGCGAAAAACTCTTTCCTCGCCATCTTGCCCATCAATGCGACCCGTGAGGTGCACCACTTTTGCATCACCCGGCTGGAGTGTGCCCAAACGCCACGTCGTGCCTCCCGTGTCGGCGGTTGGGTTGGTACTTACGACCGAAAAACCAAAAGGATACTGCCCCTGCAGGGCAACATCAGCGATAGGCGTTGGGGTGTTGCTCGTTACGGTAACATCAACCCCAAATTGCTCACCTGATATTGCTTCAGCAGGAGCTTGGATTGAGATGGATACCGGTGAAGACCCGAGGGTAAAGCTTGCTTCGGCGGGTTTCTGAAAAACAGAGTTAGAGTTTGGTACGGAGTATGAAAGGTTGGCGGCAAGGCGCTGCGCAGAACCTTCTTGTCCATAAAACACAGCAGTGACGGTGCGCTTAATTTGCTGGCCAGGGGCGATGGTGCCAATCGTGATTTTTTCGTGCGTGAGTTGCTTGGTCTGGTCTGTGGGGTCTCGGGTACCATCGGGGTAGTCGATAGACAAATCCACGGATTGCAAGGGTGATTGGTTACGATTGTCGATTATGATTTGAAACGTCGCGGGCTTTCCCCCATCGATCACGCTTGCAGCGACAACTTGTACGTCGATATTTTTGGGCGAGATGGTGTTGCCTCCCTGCAGGATAATGTACGCAGCAACACCAGCAGCACCAAGAAAAAACACCAGCGAGGTGAGGAAAAATTTTGTGGCAAATGACCAGCCTTTCTTTTTCATAGCTATAGGCTCGAGCGTCTCAACATCAATAGGGCGAGCAGGCCTACTCTCTATTGTAGTATCTTTCCACGCCACGGGCGGTCGTATATCCGAGATAGGTGAAAGGGGCGAGCGTTCGTCAGGATTTGTCTGAGCGGGCTTCTCGCGTGAATAGAGAGAATCTTTGAGCTCTTCTAGTGAGTCTTTTTTATTCCCCTTCTGTGCCATATAAAAAAGTATACACGACTATAGGCCAGAGACGCGTAAGGATTCGTTAATGATGCGCACAAGAGTACGGCGCTCCTCCCTAGCGCGCGCAATACTCTCTTGGGTATAGCCGTTCGTTATACACCAGGCACTGTCGAGCGTTTGTGGTACATACCCTAGAGCCGCCAAAAGCTGCAGCACGAGTATGCACTCAAGCGCCTCTGCATCCTCATCTGAAGACGTGTTGCCGAGCGCGCGCAACCCTTCTAGCGCAAGTGTATATAACTCTAATGACTGCTCTTCCCCGCGAACCAACCGCAGCAACAGTCGTGCAACGCTCGCTTGCTGGCGAGCTCGCGATGGCTCAGCCCCCAGACGCTCGACAGACTCTACACCAACAAGTTTCCACTCATTTCGCCCACGCAATAAGCTGTAGCGAGCAGTGGTAAGAGTCTCGAGCCCATAACGGAGCTTCGACATCTCCTTGCGCGCAGAGCGTGCTGAGGCATACAAAAGCCCAAGCTCTTCAGTAAGAAGTGCAACTTGTGTGTTAGACTCGCCCACCCCCCGCTTGCGTAACACAAGACCATGGGTCACCTGTATCTTATGCATCCTTCTGCAACTCGAGCGTCAGTGGAAACGGCGCAAAACCATGTTCACCACCCTCTTGCAGTGAAATACTTTCGAGGTTTGTCTCCTCTACAATAATAGTTTCAAACTTCTCAAAAAACTGCTCACCGGCACCGCTTGTTGCAACAACAAGTTGCGGCCTGTCAGCAATAGTGAGCCCTCGCTGCTTGCGTAGATCTTGAATGGCACGGATAAGGTCGCGCAAAAGGCCCTCCTCACGCAACTCGTCTGTGAGCGTCGTGTCCAATTCAACCACCTCTTTTCCAAGTGTCACATCAACGCGAACCGCTTTAACATTTACCTCATCAGCCACAATATCGAGCAGTGCCTCGCGTGCCGCGAGCGACTGCTCACCCACCACAAGTGACGCGAGTGGTTGGCGAATCTTGATAGCTGCTTTTTCACGCAACTGGAGTGCTTGTGAAGCTATCGCTCGAACCTTTTTCATATCTTCAAGTAGTTCCGCGTCTACATGTGGTGCTTCAGGCCAGGAGGAGAGGTGGACACTCTGTGCATCATCTTGCCCTTTCAAGCGTTGATACAGGTCTTCAGCATAAAACGGCATCACAGGCGCCATCACCTTTGCAACCATAAGAAGCACGAAGCGCAGTGTTGCAAGAGCTTCGTCTTTTTGTGCCCCCTCTTCCTTAAAACGGTCGCGCGAGCGGCGCAGGTACCAGGTTGAAAGATCGTCAACAAATAGCATCAGTGGTCGTGTTGCCACATCAAGCTCATACGACTCAAACCCCGCAGTGGTGTCGCGTACCAACTCGCCTAAGCGCGAAACGATCCACGTATCGAGCATGTTTTCAGAGGTGAACGCAGTCGCAGTTGGAATCGACGAAGCGTAAAGTTCATAGAAACTGCGTACATTATCGAGGCGCATCAGGAGCTTCTTTGCCACCTCCTCTACCCCTCGTGCAGAAAAGCGCAAATCTTCGCCACGGATTACCGCTGAGGAAAGGAGGTAGTAGCGCAGCGCATCGGCGCCAAACTTCTCTACCAACTCCATAGGGTCAGGATAGTTCTTAAGCTTCTTGCTCATCTTGCGCCCATCCTCAGCAAGCACAAGACCATTGGTCACCACCGCTTTGTATGGACTCTTTCCAAAGAGCGCCACCCCAAGCACGATGAGTGAATAAAACCATCCACGTGTTTGGTCTATCGACTCAGCAATAAAATCTGCAGGATATCCTTTAGCGAAAAGCCCGAGCCCCCGCTTTGGATTAAATTCACTTGTGTTGTGCGGATAGTGATGCGAGGCGTATGGCATCGAGCCACTCTCAAACCAACAGTCAAAGACGTCGGGAACACGCTTCCACTCACCACTTATAGCATCACCAAGCGGCACTTCGTCGATATAGGGTCGATGCAAATCAAGCTCAAATCTTGCATTGTGCGGGTATGAGGTGAATTCAATTTCACGCCACTGCGCTGGTTGGAGCACCATGCGCAAATGCTTGGGGTTATGGAGCTCTCGGTGCGGGGTGCGATTCGCAACCTCAACCATCAGCCAG
>JAUPWA010000012.1 GCA_030916835.1 Patescibacteria group bacterium
AAACCGCCTCTGGTCAACGCTATATACTGTGTAAAAAATGAATCAGGCGGGGGTATATTGGCTCCAGCGGCGCTCCCCTATTTTGCGTATAAGCCCCTGGCGGATAAGGTCTGCCAGCTCACGTTGGATGGTCTTTTCGCTACACCCACGGATTTCAGTATCAGGCAGCTGACAAATGTCCTTTATAGAGACGCTCAGCTTTTCGCGAATAAAGGCTAGAATTATAGCTTGTCTGGTTTGTTGTCCTTTAAAAATGCCTTGTCCCTTTTCTTGTTTTTTGTCCTTTATCACTGGCTCGAGGTGCCGCACCTCTGCTAGCGCGCTGGCCATAGGAGCAAGAGTTTCGGCAGAGGAGAGCGGGATGCTAAAGTCGCTCGCACTAACAAACGGTGAGAGACGCGCTCCAGCATCAAGTTTTTGAGCTAACTGTTGGTACTCGCTGATAAGTATCGAGCTTGTGTCTTGAGTTATACCATTTCGAGTAGTGAGCAGCCTTGTTTGAGATATGAGTGAAAAGACGAGCGCAAGCGCCTCTTGCATGGTGGCAGTATCGGCAACCATATTGGCTATAACGCCAGGCAATACCGCGGCCTGCTCGCGCAGTGTATAAAAGTCATCCGCAACATCTTCAGGAGCGTGCTTAGTAAGTACAACAAGCACGTGGGCTATCCGCTCCGCTTTAAGGAAACAAAAGTACCAATCGCTTCGTCCTTTAAAAAGGCTTGATTTGATAGCAAAATTATGGAAGTTGTCGGGAGTTTCGGACATACGATTTGTCTTATTTGAGACCTAGACTGTCTTAAAGACTATATACGACAAGCGTCTAAGACTCATGTCGTATAGAGTACCACGCCACACCAACTGGGAAAACAACCCTGCACATTGCGAGTATCTTTGATATGATTGTAAAGAAAAAATGGCTAAGAAGCACAGTAAAAAAGATAGGGATCGTAAGCCTGCACTCCCTCAGGAAACAAAGAGAGCGATCGTTGTTATAACGCTTTCGATAGTGGGCGTGTTCCTCCTTCTTGCTGCGTTTGGCGCAGCAGGTGTTGCGGGCAGCGACACCTACGACCTCTTTGACTACCTCTTGGGGGTTGGGTATTTCTTACTCCCGATACTCTTTTTTGTGCTTGCTGGGGGCGCTCTTAAAGAGGAGTCGACAGGGTTCACCGCAACCAAAGGTATAGCGAGCCTTATTTTTTTTATTGCAGGACTAGGCTATGTTGACCTGGTTGCTAACCGAGGCGGGCTCCTTGGTGGGCTCATAGCCGACCCAGCGGCGCACTATTTTGATATATATGGTGCGCTCGTACTTTTGGGTGGACTCTCCCTTATCTCTCTTTTGGTACTACTTGAGGGCAAGATCTCTCTTGAGATATTTACCCTTATTGGCCGTGCGGTGCTTGCTGGCCCACGAGCACTCCTGCGCCACTGGTACCCTGCCAAGCCCACCGAGCCTTCAGTTAGTGGCTTACCTGAGGATACTGAGGAAGAAGACTCGCCGGAGGAGGATGGGAAGACTGAGGATGAAGAACCTGAACACAGAGAGGCTCCTTTGCGCGCACCTGTAGTTGCTAGTACCAAGGAGACGCAAGCAAAGCGCTCAGCAGAGGCTCTTAAGGCGCTTTTAGGCCAATACACTCCCCCGCCACTCTCCCTACTTGAGCGCGACAAAGGCCGCCCAGGAGTAGGCGACATTAAAGGCAACGCAAACATCATCAAGCGTACGCTTGCAAACTTTGGCATTACCGTGGAGCTCGACGAGATCTCTATTGGCCCCTCAGTCACCCGCTATGCGATTAAGCCCGCTGAGGGCGTACGCCTGCAAAAGATCGTATCCCTCCAAACCAACCTTGAGCTAGCGCTAGCAGCGCACCCGGTGCGCATAGAGGCACCTATACCCGGCAAGTCGCTCGTTGGTATTGAGGTGCCAAACTCAGCCAAGGTGACCGTGGGCTTGGGCACACTACTGGAGGCGCACGAGTTTGCAAACTCACCCAAACCTCTTTTGGTTGCTCTCGGGCGCGACATTGCGGGTAGCAGCCACTTTGCAAACATCGCAAAAATGCCGCACATACTCATCGCCGGTGCTACTGGCTCAGGTAAGTCGGTGACAATTCATGCGGTCATCAATAGTCTTTTGTATCGCTGCGGACCTCAGCAGCTGCGCTTCCTCATGATAGACCCAAAGCGCGTTGAGCTTACGCTCTACAACCGCCTGCCTCACTTGCTTACACCAGTCATTACTGACCCGAAAAAAGCCATTGCCGCACTACGGTGGGCCGTCAAAGAAATGGAACGCCGTTACACCATTCTTGAAGAGGAGCGCGTGCGCGACATTGAGTCATACCACCAAAACGTGCTTGCGCCCGCTCTTGAAAAATTGCGTGCAGGCGGAGTACCTGATGAAGATGACTCCCCAGCAGGTAGCGTGCCTGAGGCAATGCCCTACATTGTGGTTGTTATCGACGAGCTTGCGGACATTATGCAAACCTTCCCTCGCGAGCTTGAAGCAGCGATTGTGCGCCTCGCCCAAATGAGCCGCGCTGTTGGTATACACCTCTTGCTCTCAACCCAACGCCCAAGCGTCAACGTCATTACCGGCCTCATTAAGGCAAACGTGCCGTCGCGCCTCGCGCTCCAGGTGGCCTCCCAAATTGACTCGCGCACCATCCTTGACCAAGGCGGCGCAGAGAAGCTCCTTGGCGCTGGCGACATGCTCTACCTTGGCGGCGAAATGGGCAAACCGGTGCGTTTGCAGAGCGCCTTCATTGGCGAAGCTGAAGTTAAAAAGGTGACCGACTTTATCTCCAAACACAATGAGGTTGAGTTGCCGATAGATATGGGCACGCAAGCGGGAGGCCCCTCAACTCCACTCGGGACAAGTGCTGGCGGGTTTGGTGACGAAGAGGAAGTTGATGATGATATGTACGAAGCTGCGCGCCAAGCAGTCATCGAGGCCCAAAAAGCATCAACCTCCTACCTACAGCGAAAATTGCGCGTAGGATATGCGCGTGCAGCGCGGCTCATCGACATCCTCGAAGAGCGCGGGGTTATAGGGCCTGGTGATGGCGCTAAACCACGTGAAATACTTGAAAAACCCAATGGCATGGCTGAAACCACTCCAGAAGAGCTATGAGGCGCATCCTTATCGTTCTTGTAGCGCTTGTAGCTCTTACCTACACAGGGTTTGAGGCGCGCCGGCTCATACTGGGGCCTGTGATTGAGGTCACCTCACCTACCCAAGGCTCAGCGACCTCGACGACACTACTTGCCATCTCGGGCACGGCGCATAACATATCCTTTCTCACAGTTAACGACAAGCCTGCTTTTACTGATGTTTTAGGCCATTTTTCGGTCACCCTTTCGCCTGTGAGTGGATATACTATAATCACAGTTGCCGCAGTGGACCGCTTCGGCCGACATGCGCAGCAAAAGGTCGAGATAGAGGTGCGCAATTATTGTCCTATCAGCTAATTTTCATACCTATGGCAAAGAAAGATACGAAAAGTGCAGCACCTACGGCCCCAAAGAAGGACACCTCAGCCATCGACGCAGCAATCCGCGAGATCAAAACAAAATTTGGTGACGAAGCAATAATGAAATTGGGCGAGACCCCGAAGGTAGCTGTCGACGCTATCCCCTCGGGCTCTATCGGTCTCGACTGGGCACTCGGTATTGGTGGCTACCCACGCGGTCGCATCATCGAAATTTTTGGCCCAGAGTCATCTGGTAAAACAACTCTGTCTCTCCACGCAATAGCTGAAGCCCAAAAGAAGGGTGGCGTATGCGCATTTATCGACGCTGAGCACGCACTAGACCCTGAGTATGCTCGCAAAATTGGTGTGAAGCTCGATGAACTCCTCATTAGCCAACCAGACACTGGTGAGCAAGCGCTCGAGATCGTCGAGAGCCTCGTGCGCAGTGGCAAGGTGGATATTATCGTCATCGACTCAGTTGCCGCACTCACTCCAAAAGATGAAATTGAGGGCGACATGGGCCAATCTCACGTCGGGAAACAGGCACGCCTCATGTCTCAAGCACTGCGCAAACTCACCGCTATTACGGCTAAGTCAAAGACGGTAGTGGTCTTCATTAACCAAATTCGTATGCAAATTGGCGTTATGTTTGGTAACCCTGAGACAACTCCCGGTGGCAAGGCGCTCAAGTTTTATACCTCAGTGCGCCTCGATATCCGCCGTATCGCCCAAATTAAAAAAGGTGAGGAGGTTGTGGGTGGCCGCCACCGCGTGAAGGTAGTAAAAAACAAAGTTGCTGCCCCCTTCCGCACCACTGAGTTTGACCTCCTATACAACGAGGGAGTCTCCAGTGAGGGCGAGCTCCTCGCTCTTGGCGAAAAATTTGGTTTTGTTGGTAAGAGCGGTGCGTCGTACAGTTACGTGCAAAAAGAGGGTGAAAAGGTGGCGCTCGGCCGTGGCTACGATGCATCGCGCACCTTCCTTCGTGAGAACAAGAAGATAGCGAGCGAGCTCCTCAAAGATATCCGTAAAGCCTTTAGCGAAGGTGCCATCGCCGGCAAATCACCTGTCCAAAGAGACGAGGAGTAATTAGGCGAAGCGAGGAGCAACACGCACCGCACGGACAAGATCGGCGAGCATACCAGCAAGCGCTATAGCAGCGAGGAGTACTGTCCCCTGTACCACATAGCTCGTGTTTGCAAACGCCACAATCGAAAAGTTGAGTATATTTGCCAACCCACCCTCTGCAACTGAAATAAAATTACGCTCAACGCTTGAGACCGATACCAACATGGTCAAACTAAACGCACTTGCAAACAGTGCGTAGCACTCAAGCGCAGTGCGCGACAGCATTTTGCGTGCGAGGTAGATACCCGCAACCCCTGCCATCACCTGTTGTTCTATCTTAGTCATATGATTTGCGGCTAATTATTAATAGTTATTGCTTTATAAATCCGCTCAAATTCTCGCTTTGCGCGGTGCACCCGAGTTTTTATCGCCCCCACCGACACTCCCTCGTCACGCGCTATCTCCTCTTGCGGTTTACCCTCTATAAAGAACGCGCGAAGGACGTTTGCAAACAAGGGCGGCATGCGAGTAAGCACTGAGGCAACCTCATCTTCAAACTGGCGGCGTTCAAACTGTCGAAGATTTTTGTCGGGTATAAGATCCCAGATCTCATCATCGAGCTCGACCGTATGCTGGCCCATGCGCTTGCGCTTAGCGTAGTGCGAGAGTGCGGTATTGATGAGGATGCGGTAGGCCCATGAGGAAAACTGGGCACCCTCAACAACTTTAAATTTTGCGGCATTAAGATAGATCTTCATGCACGCCTCTTGGACGATGTCCTCAGCCTCACCTTCGTCGTGGATAATACTCAACGCCTTGCGCATGAAGGGTGCCTCATACTTTTGCACCAATCGTGCAAAGATCGCTGGGGTTTTGATCGACGCTGCCAATAACTCCTCATCGGAGGCGTCTTTCAACCATTCGTTGGTATCGTCGGTTAGATACTCTTTCATGGCCACACTGTACAACATTGCTCGTGTACCTACTAGAACTGGCCAAATAGCCAAAAGTTTCATAGAATGGCCAAATGTTGGAATATAACGAAATTTTACCCAAAAAGGTCATACTTTTGGAGGGCGAGCCCTATGAAGTGCTCGACGCTCACGTTTTTCGCAAGCAGCAGCGCAAGCCAGTGAATCAGACTAAGTTGCGACACCTTATCACCGGCAGAGTAACGGAGCAGGCCTTTCACCAGATGGAGAAGGTTAATGAGGCCGAGCTCACAACCCGCGAGGTGAAGTATCTCTATCACAACAAAGGCGAGTATTGGTTCTGTGCTGCAAATAATCCGGGAGATCGATTTGAACTCGCTGAGGAAATTATTGGCACCGCTGGTCAATTCCTCAAACCAAATTCCATCATCGAAGCGCTCGTGTTTGATGAAAAAATTATTTCGGTCAGAATGCCGATTAAGGTAGAGCTCATCGTGAAGGAGGCTCCTCCAGCCGTGCGCGGCAACACCGCCCAGGGCGGCACAAAGCAAATCGTGCTCGAGACGGGCGCCACCGTCAACGCTCCCCTGTTTATTAACGAGGGCGACCTGGTGCGCATCAACACCGAAACCGGCAGTTACGTCGAAAGAGTCGATAAGAAATAGTAATTCTATGAACAAAAAACCCCGCCACGTGGCGGGGTTTTTTGTTCATACAC
>JAUPWA010000013.1 GCA_030916835.1 Patescibacteria group bacterium
AACATACTTTTTACCCGGCTCAATCCCAACACCACCCCCTCCTTCATCTTTTAGAACCTCCAGGAACGTCCCTTCACCGGTACCCAGGTCGCATATTCCCGATAGCGGCATGTATTGGCGCATACGTGCAATACGATCTTTGCAATTACGTATACGTGCTTCACGACGCGCCGGAGTCGAAGCTGGGTCGGACTCGTCATAGTACGAGATCGGTACATCAAAATCTCGCCGCCACAAAAGCCCACACTCACCACAGCGATAGAGTGGCACGTTGTTGTATATAACCGACTCTGGGTTCGTTGAACCGCAAACATGACACATCATATAAAGATAACACTACGATATAAGAAAAAGGTTCCTATAGCGATAAGGAAGGCGGTAACAAGCGCAGAAAACATATACCACAGATGTAGCACGTCGGTGAGTACGTACAACAAACCTATCGTGATCAATAGATTTACCATGGCCGCAATAAAATACAGCATGAGCTGTGTGTGGGTGCGGCCTGTATTATGCTCAAAGGTCCAAAATTTTTGAAGCAAGAAACTCACCGCAAACGCCGCCAAAAATGCTACTGTCGCTGAGACAAGATAGTACACGTGAAAAAGATCAGTGAGCACAAAAAGAATAATGAAATTTGTGCACGCCGAAAGGCCGCCAGCTATAGCAAACTTCACTACCTGTCGATGCTGCGGGCGTACGATGCCGCGGGCGGCTTGGGTTTGATCAAGAAACCGCACGATACTTTCTGCGCGAGACCTCCAGGTATAGCGCTCAACATTTGTACGCGCTTGGTTTGCTTTTTGCGCAGCCTCTCCATCAGTGAGGGCATGCATGATACCTCGCGCAAGGTCTGAGGTATCGTCAGGTACGACAAAGTAGGCGCTTTCTTCGTCGAGCACTTCGCGCAGTGAGGGGAGATCGGAAGCAACAATAGGCCGCTTTGAGGCCATGTAGGTAAAAAGTTTTAATGGTGAGGTAAAACGCACTGACGTTTCGTCTGTGGCGGTATTAGGCAACACCAACACATCAGCGGCCACTTGATTGTTGGCAAGCTCAGCATACGGACGATAACCAAGAAATTGAACATTTGGATACCTCTCTTGCAGCTCATGCACCTGACCCTCTTCACCACCAATAATAACGACGTGTACACTCTCTAACTGTTTTGATGCTTCAAGCAGCGTCCCCACCCCCTTCCACCCATCAAGCCGGCCAATATACATCGCCACCTGTGCATTCTGCGTAATGCCGAGGCGCGTACGCGCCACAGCTTTTGATTCAGGGTTTGAAAAGTCACTAAGATCAACAGCGTCATGAGCAACGAGCACATGCTCTGGCGCAACTCCTAAAGCCACGAGTGTGTCTGCTACACCACCAGTAATTGCTACAAACTGGGCATGACGCGCTACAAGTCGTATGAGCCAACGAGGCTCACGCCCATGCACCTCAAACAACAGTGGCGTGCCTGGCAGCAGCAGCGCAAGTAGTAGCGCGAGTATTCGGTCGCGCGTATATAGCACTTCTGCACCACAACGCTTCGCATACCAAGCTGCGCGCAGCGCAAAAAGAATAGTGGTGATCAAAAAACCAAAGCGACCGAGCTGCACAAAATCGAGCGTTTTGCAGGTATGTATCGAAAAGCGTTGCTCAACTTTGTAGTACGAAAAGGCGTCGTCCACAACATGTGTCTTGCGCCCCGGCACCACTAACTCCATCTGCGAGCCTGTACTCGCCAGAGCTTCGCACATCTTCATAATTTGCAGGCCATGCGCCTTCTCGGTGGGCAGCCGAATGGCTGCAATATACAAAATGTGCGGTGACATGAGCTTAAGAGTACCAGATTATGCGACCTCTTTAACCTCTCCCACGAGGTACGGTTTGCGTCCCTGAGACTCATAGTAAGTGCGCATGAGCATCTCGGCGATAACACCAAACAGTATGAACTGCAGGCCAATGATTATGAAAAAAATAGCAAGCACCGGCAGTGACACAATCGGATTGTGCATACCAAGCAGGCGTAGCGCAATAACAGCACTGCCACACACGACACCCGCCAAAATACTCACGACCCCCCACCCGCCAAAAAAGTGCATGGGGCGGTTGAGATACTTATACATAAAAACGACAAACACGAGGTCAAGCAGCACCCGCACGATGCGACCAGTGCCATAGTTACTTTTGCCATGTACCCGTGGCTGATAGGACACGGGCACCTCCGTAACCGTGCCGCCCTGCCACGCAACATAGGCTGGGATAAAGCGGTGCATCTGACCATACAACTGCACTCCTTTGAGATACTCGGCACGATATGCTTTGAGCGTACAGCCGTAGTCGTGGAGCTTTGTGCCACTAAGGGTCGAGATAAGCCAGTTTGCGGTAACCGACGGGAGTTTACGAGTGAAATACGCACCCTGCCAGCGGTCACGCCGCCAACCCGAGACCACATCAAACCCCTCACTGCATCGAGCAAGTAGGAGCGGAATATCACGAGGATCATTCTCAAGGTCTGAGTCGAGCGTCACAATAATGCTCCCCGTTGCTTGCTCGATACCTGCCGCGAGCGCTGCGGTTTGGCCAAAGTTGCGCTTGAGACGAATAGCAGTCACTGGGCGACCTTTCGAGAGCTCAAGTATTTTTTGGTAGGAGCCATCCTTCGAGCCGTCGTCCACCATAATGACCTCGTAGGATTGGGTAAATTTCGCCAGCGCCTCACTAAGGCGCTCAAAAAGCCCAGGCAAATTGAGGGCCTCGTTGTAGATAGGAATGACAATAGATACCTTTTCTGCCACGCCCCAGTTCTACCATACTCAAGAGAAAAACGGTACACTCGTGAGTAATGCCAAAGCCGGGAGCCGCCAGACTTTTTGTAAAACTCGCCTTTTTGTTCGGGCCGTTTTTGTTGTTGGCAGCAGGGGTGTTTGCAGTCATTGAATCGCCAGCGACCACTAAGCGTGCCTACCTGGATGACAAAATCGCGCGGCTTATTACGAACACACCTGAGCGGCCTCGTGTCATTGTTGCGGGCGACTCGCGTGCCCAGAGTAATATTATCCCCCGCGTGTTAGATGCAGAGTTAAAAACCAACACAGCGAATGTAGCAGTTGGTGTTGGACTGCTCTACCAAACCGTTGATGCGCTCAAAAAAGCTGATGCGCTTAATCACCAGAGTCTCATTATTATAAGTGTGAGCAGCTACCAAATAAGTGATGGATTTGTACTCGATGCCGACCCTATCGATGTGGAGGTTATCGCCCACAAACAGTGGGGTGTGCAAAAAATCATGGATGCGAGAAATTATTTTGATAACCAGTACGACTACTACTTCAATCGACTCAAAACCTTTTTGCGCCCCGACGTCTCTGACCCAGAGCGCATGAGTGAGGAGGTGTTTGCTGCAAAAGGTTACACCGAAAAAAAAGGTCTCTTTGCCTCCACATCGGGCCCAAACACCACCGACGAGGTGTACCAGAACGTGACTGTTGGCGGCGTTAAACAAAAAAAGTTTGAGGAAGCGCTACGCACCCTGGGCGCCACCAACGACACTGTCGTTATTATCGAGCCACCATACGCACCCTCTGCCTGGCGGGCCTACGACGGCACAAATGCCAAAACCACCGAAGAGCAGTTTGCAGACATCATTCACTCAGCCATTGCGCCTTACCCCAACATGCACATGAAGCATTACGCTCTTACACCAACCACACTGCAAGATAGTGCGTTTGCCGACTCAGTGCACCTCAATAAAGCAGGGGCTGAGATTTTCACCAAGCAACTAGCGCGTGACGTAAAAAGTTTGCTGCCGAAACACTAATCATGACCTTTGTAACGTATCAGTTTTATATCTTTTTCATACTTACAACACTGCTGTATTTCAGTATCCCGTACAAGTGGCGGCCGAGGCTCATACTGCTTGCTAGTTGTGCGTTTTATGCAGCACTTATCCCGGTGTATCTCCTCATTCTTTTTCTCCTTATTACGATCGACTACACTACGGCGCGCCTTATGGAGCGTGTGCAGGAGCGGGCGCGCACCCATCTTCTTCTCATAAGCATCATCTCGCTGTGTGGCATACTGTTTACTTTTAAATATTTTGATTTCTTTGCAGCAAATGTGCACACTATAGCCGAGCTTATCGGTTGGCACTACAACACCACCCTTCTCATGCTTGCTCTCCCACTGGGCCTCTCGTTCCACACCTTCCAGAGCCTCAGTTATGTCATAGAAGTCTACCGCGGCAAGCAGCCCGCAGAGAAAAACTTTTTCACCTACGCACTCTATGTCATGTTTTATCCCCAACTGGTCGCAGGACCTATCGAGCGGCCGCAGCAACTCCTGCCACAGCTCCACGGCCACCACACGTTTAACTACGAGCGCGTAAAACTTGGGCTCATACGCATGACATGGGGCCTCTTTAAAAAGACGGTTATTGCAGACCATCTTGGGCTCGCGGTGACACACGTGTTTGACCACCCTGAGCTTCACCCGGGCGTTTCTCTCATGATGGCCGCCTCCTTCTTCACTCTGCAGCTTTATTTTGACTTTTCAGGCTACTGCGACATAGCACTTGGGGCTGCACAGGTACTCGGCATTACCCTTGTTGAAAACTTTAAGCAGCCATTTTCCTCACGTTCAATAGCTGAGTGGTGGCGCCGATGGCATATCTCACTTTCAAACTGGTTTCGCGACTATCTCTACTACCCGCTCATACTGTCCAAAAAAATTACTCCCCTGCGCATCTATGGCACCACCCTACTCACTTTTCTTGTGATGGGTCTGTGGCACGGCGCCAATTGGACCTACGTTATTCTCGGTGGGTTGCATGGCACATACATCATCGTAGGCACCATGACGCAAAAGTGGCGCGAGAAATTTCACATCTGGAGCACTCTTGTGCGCTACCCAAAACTGCACCGCACGCTCCAGATTGCCACCGTGTTTACGCTCGTAACATTTAGTTTTATCTTCTTCCGCGCGCAAACGCTCTCACAGGCACTCTACATCGCGACACATCTTTTTGTTGGTATAGAACAGATATGGAACCCGCTATACCTCAAAGCAACACTTTTGAGCAACGGGCTTTTCATCAAGGCTGCGGCAGCGCTCCCGCTCGCACTCCTTGTGCTGTGGGTCGAATCACGACTTGGTGATGGCACAGTTAGTACCTTTTTTGCTCGTCAAAAAGCTATGGTACGCTGGGCGGCATACTACGCACTCATCATCATGCTTATCTTCTTTAATACGGGCGCAGGGCCTGGATTCATTTACTTCCAATTTTAATATGTGTGGCATTACTGGGTACATAGGTGAAGGATCAAAAGACACGCTCGAGGCGATGAGTGCCGCCATAGCACACCGTGGTCCCGACGCGCACGGCGCCTGGCTTTCTCAAAACAGTAGCGTAGGGCTTGCGCACCAACGACTCGCCATTATCGACCTCTCCCCCGGTGGCGCACAACCGATGGTGAGCACTGATGGTCGGTACGTCGTTGTTTTTAATGGTGAGATATACAATTTTCAAGAACTAAAAAAGGAGTTGTCAGGCTACCCGTTCAAAAGCAGCTCTGACACAGAGGTTATCTTGGCAGCATTCAGCATATGGGGCACTAGCGCATTTGAGCGTTTGGGTGGCATGTTTGCGCTCGCACTCTACGACACACACGAGCACGAGCTCATCCTCGCGCGCGACCGAATGGGTAAAAAACCGCTCTATTGGAGCAACCATGGTACTACCCTTTTGTTTGGTTCAGAGCTCAAAGCACTGCGTGCGCACCCGCTCCTGCAAGCGTCGCTCGACACGCGTTCACTGGGGCACTATCTCGCTCGCGAATATGTACCCACACCACACACAATATATACGGACGTACAAAAACTACCGCCCGCCAGCTATCTCCGCTACAAAAACAATACCGTTACCATCGAGACCTACTGGCAACCACGCGAGAGTGTGCAGCAACCTCTAAGCGAAGTAGCAGCTCTCGAGCGCTTTGATGAGCTATTATCCCGCGCAACCCACGAGCGCTTGGTTGCTGATGTGCCTGTTGGCATCTTTCTCTCCGGCGGCATCGACAGCTCAACGGTTGCCTACTACGCGTCAAAGACTTCAACCACACAGATTCAAACATTCTCGATTGGGTTCAGTGAAAAAAGTTTTGACGAGTCCTCGCACGCGCGGCTAGTTGCTAAACATCTTGGCACCAACCATCACGAGGCTCTACTCAGCGCACATGACGCACTCGCACTCGTGCAAGACATATCAGAAGTGTTCGATGAGCCGGTTGCTGATGCTTCAGTGTTACCAACCCTCCTGCTTTCGCGCTTCACCCGCGAGCATGTCACGGTGGCGCTTGGTGGTGATGGCGCGGATGAACTACTCCTCGGGTATCCAACATTCAAAGCTGAGCAGTACGCCAAAGCGTATAGCAAGGCTCCCTCCTTTGTACGCAATGCGGCAAAGCATGCTGCGAGCCATGTCCCCGCTGCAAGCACCTACATGAATCTTGGGTTTAAGGCGCGCAAATTTACGCATGACTTTACACACGACCCTCTCGAGCGCCACCTGCAGTGGCTCGGGAGTTTTCGTGAAGACGAGCTCTCCACTCTATTGGCGCCCGAGGTTACAGAACAGGCACGAGGCATAACGCGCGAGTTAACTGAGCAGTGGCGAGGCGAGTGCCCAGATCTCACCGGCATGAACGCTCTTTCGCATCTCTACCTGCGCACCTACCTACTCGACCAGGTGCTGGTGAAGGTTGATCGTGCGAGTATGCGCTATGCACTTGAGGTGCGCGCACCGTTTCTTTCAACTGAGATTGTGGAATTTTTAGTCGCACTACCACCGGAGATGAAATACCACCGAGGCACTACAAAATATCTGCTAAAAAAATTAATGCGTGGGAAATTGCCCAACGAGATTATTGATCGACCAAAACAAGGATTTGCCGCGCCCACCGCAGCGTGGCTGCGCCATGAGCTCAAAGATCTTCTTATAGACACACTTGCTCCCAGTCACCTCGCCTCAGGCCTTTTCAATGCCAAAGAAGTGCAAAAGTTGGTGCACCAACACCTCGAAGGCTCCCACAACCATGCCAAAAAACTTTGGACACTGCTTGTCTTTCAGCTGTGGTGGGACCGGTGGATGAAATAGCCGTTTACTGTCATACTGTGGCATATGGCATCTGAAGAGAGGTTTGGCTACGAATGGGAGAAATATGCAGAGATGGACCCGATCTATGAGGAGCAGTTTCGCAACTGGACTAATCTCACGCCCGAAACAGTAGCGGGAAAAGATATTCTCGACGCAGGTTGTGGTATGGGCCGCAATAGCTACTGGCCGCTCTCCTGGGGAGCAAAAAGTGTCACCGGGATTGATAACGACGACCGCACACTTGCTTCAGCGAAAAAGACTCTTGCTGAATTCCCAAACGCAACAGTCACTCGCTGCGACATTTCAAACATTCCTTGGGAGAACCAGTTTGATATCGTGATGTGCATCGGCGTGCTGCACCACCTACGCAACCCCGAACTCGCACTCAAGAACTTCTCTCAGGCGCTGCGCCCTGACGGCAGACTTGTTATCTGGGTCTACAGTTATGAGGGCAATGAGTGGATCGTGCGCCTTGTCGACCCAGTGCGCAAAGCGATCACCTCTAAGCTGCCCCTCTCCGTCGTACATCTCCTCGCCTATTTCTGCTCTATCCCCCTCTACCTTTTCGTCAAACTATTCCGCGGCCCCTCACCGTATCTCAAACAACTCTCGACATTCAGATTCCATCACACTCATAGTATTGTTTTTGACCAACTTATTCCGTCCGTCGCAAACTACTGGCGCCATGATGAGGTTTTTTCATTAGCCCAAAGCGCGGGAGTAAAAAACATTTCAGTCGAACTAACAAAGTCTGGCACCGGCTGGATTTTGACCGGTACAAAATAATGCTCTCACGGTTGCAAAAACACTGGCTTGCGCTTGTACTTGCAGTAACCATTGGTGTGGTATGCATTGCGCCGTACGTATATGTTGCGATGCAGCCTCAGTATCAGGGCGTCATGATGATGGGTCAGGATGCGGAGGAGCACTACGTGGCGCGCACCAATGAGCTCTATGATGGCCATGGTGCCACCGGTAACACCTATCTCCCGTTTAAAGACGAGCCGTATCTTATCCCACCCTTGGGAGAGATTATTGTCGGCGTGTTTGGTATTACTTTTTTTCTCACCGCTGCGCAAGCGACCGTTGCGGCAAAATTTCTCTTCCCTGCTCTCGCCTTTTTGTGCCTCTATGCTATAGGCTACCTATGTACCCATGCCCGTGCAGTGGGGCTACTTGGCGCAACGCTCGCCATGCTCGGCAACGACCTTATGAGTTACCCCCGCAACATCTTGCCGCTCTTGCGTGGCACAAGCGCACAAGACGGCATCTATTGGGCACGCCCGGTAAATCCTGAAGTGAGCGGCACTGTACTTTTTTTTGCACTCCTTATACTTGCACACGTGCTCCAAAAAAAGACTATGTACGTGTGGCAAATGATTGCTCTAACGCTTCTCTTTGGCCTCTCAATCTATATCTCTCCCTACACCTGGTCGTTCATGGGTATCTTGCTGTTGCTCATACTTGGCTGGACACTGTGGCAAAAAAATTATCCTCTCGCAAAGCGAGTGTTCGCTGTTGGCGGCCTTGGCGCACTCATAGGTACGCCTTTTGTAAGTAATTATCTCGCCGCCACTCACGCACCCGGCTATGCTGCGGCTGCGCTCCACCAAGGAGTACTCGCGAGCCACCAGCCGGTAATTGGTCTGTGGGTTATACTCCTCATAGCTATTCCGTTCATATGGGCGCCTAAGCATCTCCAACCTGCAAAAACTTTGTTTGTATTGAGTGGCGTAGGATTGCTTGTACTCCTCAACCAACAAGTACTCACCGGTGTCTATCTGCAGCCCGGCCACTACCATTGGTATATCACCAAGCCACTTGTTGGTTTACTGCTTGGGTGGTGGCTTATGACCGCATGCAATTTATTTGTGCCGAAAAAATATGTACCGTCTCTACTGGCTGGCGCGATCATTGTGTTTCTGCTCTATGGCGCAGTACTAGCCCAAGTGAGCTTTTATCACAAACATGCACCAAGCACTCTCGCTGCCCAAGCGTATGCACCTCTACTTACCTACCTGCGCACACAGGGCCACCAAGTGGTGTATGCGAATGAAGATATTGCAACCTACGTACCCGTGCACACCAATAGTGACGCGCCTACAAATGAATATGCAAACATGTATCTTGCCCCCGTTGGCTATTTTGATGAACTCTCAGTGGTACAGAAAGATGCCAGCAAGGCGTCCATTTTGCAGCTGCACAAACTTGGCATTACTCTCGTGGTTGTAGATACAAAATATGATGAGTGGCGTATCCCAACCCTACCGCTTAAGACTACGATTGCGGGTCGTTTTGCTGTGTATCAAGTGCCCGCTTTTGAGCAACCACTATAATCCCCGTTCCCCACGGCAAGCTCATAGTTGGCACGAGTTTTGATTCACTAGCCAGGAGAGTATTGAGCAGCGCATGCACTACGCGACTCGGAGCCAGAGCCTCACCTCCCCCTTTACCAACAAGACGTAGCACCAGCGCCACAGGAAAAAGCAAAAAATTCCAATACGTTGCTCGCACCACCGTAAATCCTGCGCGCACAAGCGCCTCACCTATGGTCTTTTTTGTGTACCGTCGAAAATGCTTGTGCAGCACATCATGCTCACTCCACAAAAACTGGAATGCTGGCACTGAAATAACCAGAGTTCCTCCTTCGCGCATACGCTCATAGAGAGCCCGCAACCACTGTGCATCATCCTGAAGATGCTCGATAACATCAAACGCACCCACGAGAGCATACGGGCCTTGCAAATCTGCCCATGTGTCTGACGCGCTTCTATATCCTCTTTTTTTGCAACCCTCGAGAGCCTCTGTGTCTACCTCAAACGCATCAACATCGCGGGTATACTGCGCCAACAGTTCATAGCACGCTCCAAAGCCTGCGCCAAAGTCGAGCGCAGGGCCTTCAACTTTTTGCACGCCCATAAGCGAACGCTCAACAAAACGCCGCCGTGCGCTATACCACCACGAATGCTCGCCGGCTACTAAAAAATTATAGGCTTGTCTTTCCATATGTATGCGTTTGCAGACGAGTTCGGATACGAGCAAATGCAGCAAATGCTTTTAGCCCATCTCGCACCACACGCAATTTACTCTTGCGGCCTGGATAGTACTGCTCTACCCACTCGATAGGCACTTCGGCGATACGAAGATGGCTCTGCTGCGCAAGCGCAAGCCACTCAACATCCAAAAACCAGCCGAGCTCTTTACACTGGAGTAATATGTCACGACCCTGTTTATTGGTAAGTTTAAGACCGCAGGAAATATCCTCTACTTTCACACCAAGAAGTACCCGACGCATATAGTTAAATACCTCTGATGAAAATGTGCGCAACCCTCCACGGTGCACTGCAGCGCCGCGCATAAGCCTCGAACCAATCGCTATATCATTTCCCGCTAGGATAGTGGTGAGGAGATCCCCAAAAGAACTTGGGTTTGCTGAGAGATCCGCATCAATAAAACCAAACGCCTCGCCTTGCGACTGAGCCGCAGCAGCCAAAATAGCAGCCCCCTTACCTTTAACCGGCACAGAGAGTACTGACACGTCGGGTAAATTAAGACGGCGCACAACGTCTCCCGTACCATCAGTTGAGGCATTGTCGGCTACGGTTACGTGCCAAGAAACTCCCTGAAGTGTTGGTAGGGATTTCAAAACAGTATGGAGCGTGTCGACTATAATGGGAGCCTCGTTGTAGGCAGGTATACAAAGATCGATTTTCATAATGTCTCGCTTGCGGTAGTATGCTCGCATACACCTTAGCATGAATTTTTATCCGCACATCGTGACATATCTCAAAAAACATTGGCTGGCAGTGGCACTTGGTCTTTGTGTTGGTGTTATGGTTGTTGCCCCCTGGGCCTATTTTGCCCTGCACGAACCAAGCTACCGCGGCATCGCCCTGTATGGCGAAGCTTCCGAAGAATACTACACCGCACGCGTTCGCGAAGTGTATGACGGCGACCCCTTCATTCGAAACCTTTACACCCCCTTTAAAGACGTTCCCTATCTCCAAACCTCTCTGGGCGAGATGCTCGTGGCATACGGGGGCATGCTTCTGCACCTTTCGGCCTCAGGTGCAATTGTTGCCTCAAAGTTTTTCTTTCCCCTGCTCGCCACCCTCTGCATCTATACATTGGTGTTCCTTATTACTCGCTCGCGGGGAAGCGCCTTGCTCGCTCCGGCCGCTGTAATTTTTGGCGTCGGTTTGCTGAGTACACCAAAAAATATATTTCCGTTTTTGCAGGGTATTGGTGTTGAGGATGGGCTTTTTTGGGGACGACCCATCAATCCTGAGGTGAGCGGCGTGCTTCTCTTTGCCATACTAGCGATGATTTTCCATCTCTACTTTCGCAAAGTAAGCCCTCGCCCGTGGCACGCACTTGCGCTTGGAATCCTTATTGGAGTCACCCTCTACGTGTCTGTCTTTACGTGGGCTTTTGTGGGAGTGCTCCTTCTCGTACTAAGCAGCTACGCGCTCATCCAAAAACGATGGCGCGATCTGCTCCATCTGTGCGCCACGGGCTCTATAGCGCTCATAAGTGCGACACCGTTCATACTCAACCTCCTGCACGCTCGCACTTTTGCAAGCTATGCAAACGTAGCCATGCAGCAGGGAGTTGCGCCGCTCCACACACCTGAGCTTGGTGTGTGGCTTATAGCACTCCCCCTCCTGCCGGTGCTATGGTGGCCCAAGCAGTATAGAGGAGGCCGTTCGTTTTTCATTCTCACTGGCCTCGCTCTGCTTCTCACCGCCAATCAGCAAATACTCACCGGCATCTACGAACAGCCGTGGCACTTCCACTCCTACATAACAAAGCCACTGGCGCTTACTCTACTCACCATATATGCAGGGTTTTGGCTGGAGCGCATACACAACAAGTGGGTGCGTGTTGAATTTTTTGCAGCTGCAATTATTGGTCTTTTTGCCTACGCAGCGCTCGCCCAGGTGCATTTTTATGATCTGCA
>JAUPWA010000014.1 GCA_030916835.1 Patescibacteria group bacterium
ATGTGCTCAATAAGGTCGAGTGCTCGGCCAATTTCTTCAACTGCTTGTTCTTCGCTTGAGCAAATAATGTGAGCGTCAGCAAGACAGAAGGTGCGTACACGCTGCAGACCCATAAGTTCACCCGATTGTTCATAGCGGTAGAGCTGAGCTAGCTCGGCAATACGCATTGGCGACTCGCGGTAGGAGTGTGGGCGCGAGAGAAACATCTGGAAGTGGTGTGGGCAGGTCATGGGACGTAGCATGAACTTTTCATCATCGATTTCTATCGGCGAGTACATCGAGTCCTTGTAATGTGGATAGTGACCCGACTTTTCGTAGAGCTCGAGTTTGGCGAGGTCGGGCGTGTGTACGTGCAGGTACCCTCGCTTTGTCTCTTCTTCAATAACAAAGTTTTCAAGCTCGCGCTTGATGAGCGCCCCTTTTGGTAAAAACATGGGCAGGCCTTTGCCAACAGTTTGGTCGATATAAAACAACTCCAACTCAGGACCCAACTTTTTATGATCTCGCTCTTCCATGTATTTTTAATTTATTGTTAAACAAAAAACGCCCGAGTGAATGTACGAGCACAAGCTCGTAGATTCACTAGGGCGATCTTTTTTCCCCTCGACTTTGCTCGGGGTAAACCGCGGTTCCACCTAGTTTCCCTTCGAAAATCTCAGGGCACTTTGTTGGCTCAGATTAGGTCTTGCGACTTGTGTGCACAAACTCGTTTGGTGGGCGAGTCAATCTCTGAGTACACAAATACTACAACGCTTTGAGATCATCCGCAACAAGCGAGAGCTCGCCATTGCGCGAGGAGAGTTTGCCTTTCAGGGCGATGCAACTTTCGGGCTTGAGAATTTCTTTATGCACGGCAAAACTTTTTGGGAAGACGACCGCCTCAATGGAGCCGTCGTAATCGGCGAGTTTAATAAACGCCATTTGGTCGCCGCCTTTGGTGAGGATGACACGGATGTCCTCGATCATGCCGCCGGTCACGGTAACGACGCCGGGTTTGACGGTGCGCAGCTGACTGAGCGTCATGCGACGCTTCGAGAGGCGCTCTTTATATTTGTCCAGAGGATGGCCAGAGACATAGAGCCCGAGCAACTCCTTCTCCCACAGGAGACGCTGGTCCATTGTGGCCTCGGAGGCTGATGGCAGTTTTAACTCAGCAGGCCCGCTGCTCATCATGGCAAAGAGTGAGTCCTGAGAGGTGTCGCGCGTTGCGTCGCGATGGTACTGCAAAAGGAGCTCAAGTGCGGCAAGCATTTGGCCGCGGCCGTTGTCGCCAAGTGTTGGGTCGCCGAGCGAGTCGAGCGCTCCGCACTCGATGAGGGACTCGAGGCCTTTTTTGTTGAGACTTTGGTCGGTAACTCGCGAAAGGAAGTCGGCGAGTGAGGTAAATCTTCCATTCTTTTTGCGCTCAGCGATTATCGAGTCAGCAACACCACGCCCAAAGTTTTTGATTGAATACAAGCCGAAACGAATCCCTTGCGTGTGCTGCGCAGTGCCAGGTTGCAGGTCAACTACAGTGAAGTCACCGAAACTCTCATTCACATCTGGTGCAAGTACGGGTATGTGCATCCGCTTGCACTCCGCAACCATGATAGCGATGGTGTCGATGTCGCCCGACTCAGCAGTGAGCACGGCTGACATGTACTCAACCGGATAGTTGGCCTTCAGATACGCTGTTTGGTATGCAACGCGCCCATAGCTCGCGGAGTGCGCTTTGTTAAAGCCGTAGGCAGCAAAGGGTTCGATCCACGCCCACACCTCCTGCGCTTTTTTCAGTGGCCACCGAGAGTGCTCTATGCAGCCTTTAATAAATTTTTCTTTTTGAGCGGCCATCTCTTCAGGAATCTTCTTTCCGACCGCTTTGCGGAACTTGTCGACCTCGCCCCACGAGTAGCCGGCAAAGACGTTGGCCATAATAAGGAGGTCGTCTTGGTACACGAGCACCCCGTAGGTTTGCTTGAGGATGGGCTCCATGGCGGGGTCGAGGTAGGTTATGAGAAAGGAATTTTGTTTGCGCTTAATGTAGTCGGGGATGAACTGCATCGGCCCTGGGCGATAGAGTGCCACCATAGCGTTGATGTCGTGGATGGTGGTGGGCCGCAGCTCAACGAGCCACTTGGTCATGCCTGCCCCGTTCAATTGGAACGTGCCTTCAGTCTCGCCGCGCGCGAGCATGGCAAAGGTGCGCCTGTCATCAAGCGGGATGTTTTCCATGTCGACTTTGATGCCACGCGTGCGCTCAACCAACGCCACGGCGCTCGCCAAAATCGTGAGGTTGCGGATCCCGAGAAAGTCGAACTTGGTGAGCCCAGCACCATCCTCGCCGACCGAGTACATGTCGTACTGCGTGATGAGCTTGCCACCCTTTGGGTCTTTTTGCAGCGGTGCATACTCGATAAGTGGGCGCGGTGAGATAACGACACCGGCGGCATGCACGCCCACGTGGCGTGCGCAGCCCTCAATCTTTTTGCCGAGGTCGATTATTTCGCGCGTCTCCTCCTCTTCGTCATACATTTTCTTAAGCTCGGGGTTTTCCTCGAGTGCTCGGTCGAGCGTCATGGGGAAGCCTTGCGAGCCAAAAGGGATTTCTTTGGCGATGCGGTCACCGAGACCATACGGGTAGCGCAGCGCGCGCGCGACGTCGCGCACAACACCGCGCGCGAGCATGGTGCCAAAGGTACCAATCTGCGCGACATGGGTCTCGCCATAGGTAGCGCGTGCGTAGTTAATAACCTCTTCACGCCTATCGTCGGCGAAGTCCATGTCGATATCGGGAGCCGAGGGGCGCTCGGGGTTGAGGAAGCGCTCAAAGGGAATTTTGTACTCCAAAGGATCGATCTTTGTAATTTGCAAAAGGTAGGTAGTCATCGAGCCGGCAACCGAACCGCGGATGTTGGTAAAGATATTATTTTCGCGCGCAAAGCGGATGAGGTCCTCCACCACAAGGAAGTACATCGCATACCCTTTAAACGCGATGATGCCAAGCTCATAGTCGAGGCGCTCCATGACCTCGGGCCTACCCTCGAGCCCACGGGCGCGCATGCCCGCCATACACAACTCGCGCAGCCGCTCATCGGCGCTGACACCCTCGGGTAGTTCAAAAGAGGGGAAGACAAATTTGCCAAGCGTAAGGTCGAGGTTGCAGCGCTCGGCAATTTTTAGTGTGTTCTCGAGCGCTTCAGGAGTGTCTTCAAATAATACTTTCATTTCTTCCGTACCACGGAATGAATAGTCTTCCTCAAGTTCAGTCTCCTCACCAGTGCGTCCGGCGGCATTCTCGATTTTGCGAAGCGTCTCCCATGCACGCCGGTCCTCGCGCTCAAGATAAAACGCTTCTTGAGCGGCGACGAGTGGTACGTCATGTTTTTTGGTAAAGGCTTTGAGCGAGTTGGTAAAGATGTCGTGCCCGTCGCGCTCTTCATACACTGAGAGCTCGATATAGAGATTCTCTTTTCCAAATAGCGACTCATACTCTTTGAGCACGCGCTGCGCCTTGCCCTCGTCACGGGAGGCGAGGGCCATGGTTACTTCGCCACGCAGGTTGGGGATGACTGCTATGAGGCCGTTGCTGCGACCTTTGAGCATCTCGCGGGTGAAGTAAGGCCCGTCTTCAATTTTGGTGTAGGCGTCGGTGACGAGCGAAAGAAGATTTTTGTAGCCTACATCATCTTTAGCATATAAGAGGAGTCGCGCGTCGTCGGGCAAATAGGCTTCAATACCAATAATAGGCTTGATGCCTTTTTTGCGGCACTCCATGACAAACTCAATGGCGCCGTAAAGGTTGCATAGGTCGGTGAGTGCCAGCGCTTCGCAGCCCTCAGCTTTTGCGCGCTTGATGAGGTCGGGGAGTTTAGGGAGTGCTTTGAGGAGCGAGTAGTGTGAGTGGACATGCAGTGGTACAAACGTGGCAGACATGTGCCCAGTATACTCTCGCGAGGCCGTCTTCAGCCACACTAAATGGCGTGGTGTAGTACACTAGGGGCATGAAATTTGTGATAGGCATCGATGAAGCGGGGCGCGGACCCTTGGCCGGGCCGGTTGCGGTGGGGCTCGTCATAGCGCCTGATTTTCTCTCTATTGCAGAAAACTTCCCCGGCGTCGCCGACTCTAAGGTGCTAAGCGAAGAAAAGCGTGAAGAAATTTTCACGATGCTCGAGAAATACCACGAGTATGGGGTGGTGAAGTATGTGGTCGAGTTTGCCTCAGCAAAAACGATAGACGAAAAGGGCCTCAGCTATGCCATACGCAGCTGTGTATATAAAGGAGTACGAGCGCTTGCACCGGACCCTGCTGACCACACCATACTGCTCGATGGGCTCCTTAAGGCGCCGGGGGAGTATGCGCAAAAAACGATTGTTGGGGGAGACGCCAGCGAACCCATTATTGGCCTCGCGTCGATCGCTGCTAAAGTGAAGCGCGACCGTTTGATGCACAAACTTTCTAAACAGTACCCAGGCTATGGCTTTGAGATTCATAAAGGCTACGGGACACAAAAACATTTGCAGGCCATTAAAACGCTCGGGCTTTCACCTATCCACCGCAAAACTTTTCACGTTGGAAAGCTCAAGAAAAGTGTGGTATAAAGATGTTTGTTCCTGCGCAAGAAATCATTTTTATGATCGCGCATGGGCAAATGTGTTCGTCTTTCCATCGTTTGGGGGTTAGTTAAAGTGGCTCACCACGACCAATTAGTGAATACTTCTCCCTTCTCGCCCGGATTTGTTCCCTTGCTCGAGAGTGGAAGAAGAATCCCGACACGGGGTATGTGCCCGGGGTGTTCCCAGCTTGATAGCTGTAGGTCTAGTGCCGACAACGTGAGCAAGTGCTCACGATTTACCGCCGGGACAGAGCAACAGAATCTTGCCGCCTAACGGCGGTACCACCAAAAAGCGCTTCCTGGCCCATGTTCGCTGTATTCCACAGCGGCGGGGCCGGGGGCTTTTCTTTTTAAGCATATTCTGGTATATATAGGGCATGGTAGTCCGCATGAGACACAACCGAAGCCAGCGGGGTCACGACCGCTCGCAAAAGTCGCTGAAGGCGAAGTCACTCGCAACCTGCGAGTGTGGCGCTGTGCGCTTGTCTCACCGTGCATGCCCACAGTGTGGGCGCTACCGTGGGCGCGTCGTTATCGACCTGGCTAAAAAGGTTCAGGCGAAGGCTACCAAGAAGGCAAAGCGCGAGGCGTCTAAAACCCGCTAGTCGGGGTTAGACCTTGGTTCTTGATCTTCTGTTTTGGTACACGTGCGACGGGCGATCTTTTAAACAATGGCAAATAGGCATCTATCGAGGTCGGTAGTTCTGCAAACACTCTTTGAGTGGGATTTTCGAAACTACTCTGTACAAGCCGCCAGCGAGATTCTTGCTCGCAATATTGAGGAGTTTGCGCCAAACGCCTCAGATGTGCCGTTCATGGAGGAGTTGGTTAAAGGTACCGTGGAGCGTGTTCGCGACCTTGACCAAGTGATTGAAAAAGCCGCCCCTGAGTGGCCGCTTTCGCGTATCGCGCCCATTGACCGCAACGTACTACGCCTCGGTCTCTATGAGCTTTTGTTTGCCGACCGTGACAAGGTGCCCGCAAAGGTAGCAATTAACGAAGCTATTGAGCTCGCTAAGTCTTTTGGCGGCGAAAACTCAGGCCGCTTTGTCAACGGAGTGCTCGGCGCTGTCTACAAGGAGTTGGGCGAGCCAGGCAAAGAAGAAACATCAAAAAAGAAAAAAGCCGTCCCTTTTGATCAGATGCCCCAGGAGCGGCTCGTGGGTGCAATCGTCTATTGCCGCGACGGAGCACACATTAACCTCGCTCTTGTGCACGACATCTTTGGGCACTGGACACTCTCTAAAGGCAAGCTTACCCCCGAGGAAACTCCTGAAGCTGGTGTCGTACGCAAAATTAAAGAAGAGATCGGGCTTGATGTAAAGCCTATTGCACGCATCGGCGAGAACGAGTATGTTGCCTCTGACCCCGAGGTGGGCAAGAAGCGCAAGCACGTCATATACTTCCTCGCAGAGTCAGGGAACACCCCTATCGAGCTTGCACAAAAAGGTGGGCTTGATGATGCGAAGTGGTTCCCCCTTGATGAGGCGATGGAGCTCAATTTTTATGACGATATGCGCCCCATTGTCGAGAAAGCAGTTACAACCTTAACGAATCCATCCCATGAGCCAAACGGCTAATAATTTTTCAGAGTTCGAAGCAAAGATCCAGATCACGTTTACTGACAAAGAGTTGCTGCGCCAAGCATTCACGCACCGCTCGTACCTTAACGAGCATCGCGGCGAAGTTGCGGGGCACAATGAGCGCCTCGAGTTTTTGGGTGACGCCGTGTTGGAGCTTGTCTCGACACACTTTTTATATGAAAAATTCCCCGAGCACGACGAGGGTGACTTAACTGCGTACCGCGCAGCGCTCGTCAACGCAGTCACCTGTGCTGAGGTGGCAAACGTGCTCGGTATGAATGAGTATCTCTTGCTCTCCAAAGGTGAAGCAAAGGACCAAGGTCGTGCGCGCGGCGTGCTTTTAGCAAATGCGTTTGAAGCGCTCATCGGTGCTTTGTACGTTGACCAAGGTTACGACACCGCACAAGCGTTCATCGCGCGACACTTGCTCCCAAAGATCGATGAAATAATCCAAAAGCGCCTTTGGCAGGACGCTAAGTCGACACTGCAAGAAAAGGTACAAGAGTTTCAAGGTGTGACGCCTTCATACGCGGTGTTGAAAGAAACCGGCCCCGACCACGACAAGCACTTTGTCGTTGGGGTGTATGCAAAGCAAGAGTTGCTAGCGCAGGGTGAAGGGAAGTCTAAGCAAGAAGCTGAGCAATCCGCCGCTCGTACTGCGCTCCAGGCGCGCGGGTGGTAGGGTAGACAAAACCATTTGAGTATTGTATTTTGCCTTAGGATACAACAGGAGGATGGATGCTTATTAGATTGTATGCTTCTTACGACGAAGAGCCGTGGGGAGAGTATGGGCCCGATACACAAAACCTGTCACTTTCCGGCTCTTTGGAATTGGGCCATTTTACAGAAAGGGACGAGGAGGAAGCGCTTGCGGACCTAAAGATTCTTCATCAGTTTACCTCGCCCGGGCGCGATCTTCAGGCGCATGTTGTGCTTGGTGCGAAGGAGGATAACAAAGTTACAGTCCCTATAGACGGGTTCTGGGTTTCCATCGTAGATCCGGCGGTCACCCCCACCCCTTTCACTGCTCTTGGAGGGTTTGTGCTCTGGAGCAACAGAGGTAGTAGGATTATTCCTTGGAGCATACGCTTGTCCGAGGTCTTGAAACCAACAATATCCAAAACGTAACACAAACGAGTTGATGGCGGCGGTGGGGAAACCCAACCGCCGTTTTCTTTTGTATAATAGAAAGCGATGCGTTTAAAATCGATAGAGTTGTCGGGGTTTAAGTCGTTTGCCAAAAAGACCGAGTTGCAGTTTGCCTCGGCGGTTACCTCTATTGTTGGCCCCAACGGCTCGGGCAAGAGTAATGTTGCGGAGTCGTTTCGCTTTGTGTTGGGTGAGCAGTCGATGAAGTCGATGCGCGGCAGGCGCGGCGAGGACATGATCTGGAACGGCTCGGCACAGGTTGCGCGAGCGGGGCGTGCGTCGGTCAAGCTTGTGTTTGATAACTCAGACCGTGCACTCAATTTAGATTTTGATGAAGTGTCCATCGAGCGCGTGGTGAACCGCGACGGCTCTAACGAGTATGTGCTCAATGGCTCGACCGTGCGTTTGCGTGACATCAGCGAGCTCTTGGCACAGGCGAACATTGGCGCTTCGGGCCACCACATCATCTCGCAGGGCGAAGCCGACCGTATCCTCTCCTCAAGCCCACGCGAGCGCCGCGAGATGCTTGAGGATGCGCTTGGGCTCACCGCCTATTTATATAAACGCGAGGAGGCAGGCAAAAAGTTGGAGAAGACTGCTGAGAATATGCGCGAGGTTGAAGGGCTGCGCCGCGAGTTGGCGCCACACCTAAAGTTTTTGCAGTCACAGGTGCGCAAGATTGAGGAGTCACAAAAACTGCGTGACGACCTAGCACAAAAATATTTAGACTACTTAAAGCGCGAGAGTGTGTATGTGCGTGTGCGCGAGGAGGCTCTGCGCGCCGAGCGCGAGTTGCCCGAGCGGGAGCATCGCGACTTGCAAAACCGCGTCGTGACGCTGCGCGCATCACTTGAGGCGAAAAAAGATGATGCGGGCGCGAGCAAGCTTGTACATTTAGAAGAGGATGCCCGGCGTGCAAGCATGCGCCGTGATGCGCTTGGTCGCGAGATTGGGCGCATCGAGGGTGAGCTGGTAGCAGCTGAGCGCCTTTCGCATGTTGTGCAGGAGACAGTACCCGCCTCACAAGCACGTGAGTTTGCAGCGAAGGTTGAACAAGAGCTTGAGGAAGCAATGCATAGCGAGGTAGATATGCGCCAACGAGTGGCCGGCCTCATTATCCTCGCGAAAGATTTTTTGCGCCGCATCACTGAGGGTGAAGCGAGCGAGCCGGGGCACAGTAAAGATGAATTGTTGGCGCGCAAAGCACAGCTTGAAGGTGAGTTGGCACATAGTGTCCAAGAGGAGTCGCGCATTGCGGGCGAGATAGCAGCGCTGCGTACAGCGCTTGAGAGCGAGAAGGATGCCTCACGCGAGGCTGAGCGCGAGCTGTTTGGTGCTATGTCACGGCGCTCTGAGCTTGAGCTCATCCTTGCGCGCTTGCGTGGGCAGGCTGAGGTGCTTGAGCGTGAGAGTAATGCACTCAAACAGGAGTTGGGTGAGGCAGGAGCTTTTATCGGCCGACTCGTGTATGACTATGAGACGTTTGAAGTTAAAAATGCGAGCGGTGCGCCTCTTGCAGACGACGAGATCGCGAGCGAACAAAGAGCGCATCAAGAAGAGCGGCGCAAGAAAATCGAGCGCTTGAAGATCCGCCTTGAAGAGTCGGGCTTAGGGAACGCCCATGAGATCCTCAAAGAGCACCAAGAGACGCTTGAGCGTGACGAGTTTTTGGCGCGCGAGCTCACCGATCTTGAAACCTCCCGCGAGCATCTGCTCACGCTCATCGACGAGCTGACTAAAACGCTCGCTACTCGGTTTGGCGAGGGTATTGAAAAAATAAATTTTGAATTCAATAACTTTTTCATGCTCATGTTTGGTGGCGGCTCAGCGGCGCTCACGCTTACCAAAGATGACCAAGAAGACGATAGTGAAGAGGCTGAGCCGGCCTCCGCCAAGGCTACGGCGGCCAAGGAGGGCGTGGATATCTCTATATCGCTACCGCACAAGCGGGTGAAAGGTCTCCACATGCTCTCAGGTGGCGAGCGTGCGCTCACCTCTATCGCACTCATCTTTGCGATGTCGCAGGTAAACCCACCGCCGTTCCTTATTCTCGATGAGACCGACGCTGCGCTCGACGAGGCAAATGCACGCCGCTATGGCGACATGCTCGCCGCGCTCGCTAAGCGCTCGCAGCTCATCGTCATCACACACAACCGTGAGACCATGAGCCGAGCAGGGATTCTCTATGGTATAACCATGGGGAGTGATGGGGTATCAAAACTCCTCTCGGTTCGCTTTGAGGACGCCCTCGCTGTGGCGAAGTAACAGCGCGTTCTATGCCACGCAAAAACATCTTTTCTTACATCTTAGATCACTACTACTCCCTCGTGCGCTTTAACCCGGCGTTTGTACATCCGACCGTGGTACGCGGCTACTTTGAAAAAAATGAAAAGGGCTACCTGCAGCAACTGTTTTTTGAAGAGCTGATTCGTTTGGGTTTTGAGCGCACGGTGTGGCAGCTGGTGTTGCCGGGGCAAACGGCTGGGTTAGTATGCAAAGTGCAAAATCCTGATAGTAAGTCGTTGTACCAATTTCATGTGCGGTTTTATGACGATGGAAGTATCGACTGTGAGTATGAGCCACACAACTTTAGCTTGCACCACCTCTCAGGGCATCGCATTGTTGATGCGCAACTGCTCATGCAATTTCTTGAGCAATCTATCTTGCGAGAAGATCTGCGCCGCTCGCTCGCCGCGCTGTTTGAAACAAAAGAGCACAACTGGTCCGCAATTCGTGCGTATAAGGAGGAGACGATTGTATAAACGCATCCATCGTTGCTCTAATTGACGTTTTGTGGTTTTATATTTTTGGCTGTTCTTAAAGCCGAAATTGACTTTGGGGGACTAACCAATGCGCGGCGCAGAACTACTAA
>JAUPWA010000015.1 GCA_030916835.1 Patescibacteria group bacterium
ATTTATTAATTATGTCAATATGCTATACTCTTTTCATATATGTCGCGGTTTGAGCTCAAATCTGAATACGAGCCGGCGGGGGATCAGCCCAAGGCTATTGAGGCCCTGCTAAAGGGGCTCAAAGCTGGTGTGCGCGACCAGACGCTCCTTGGTGTGACCGGCTCAGGGAAGACGTTTACCGCAGCGAGCATCATCAACGCAGTCCAAAAACCAACGCTGGTCATTGCGCACAACAAGACGCTTGCCGCACAGTTGGCACAGGAGTATCGCGAGTTTTTCCCTAACAATGCGGTCCACTACTTCGTCTCCTACTACGACTACTACCAGCCGGAGGCCTATATTCCGACCTCAGACACCTATATTGAAAAAGAGGCGCAAATTAACGAAGAGATAGACCGCCTGCGCCACGCCTCGACCCAAGCGCTCCTCTCGCGCAATGACGTCATCATTGTTGCTTCGGTCTCGTGTATTTATGCGCTAGGCAGCCCAGAGGAGTACAAAAAGGTGCACGTGGAGCTTAAAGTGGGCGCAAAAAAGAATCGCGCAGACCTTATCCGCGAGCTCATACATATTTACTTCGAGCGCACACCGGCCGACCTAACGCCGGGTAAGTTCCGCGCACTTGGTAACTCGATTGAAATTATGCCAACGGGGGAGCGTATACTTTATCGCGTTGAATTTGCGGGCGATACTATCGAGGCCATTCGCGTCATCGACGCCATTACTCGCGCACAGCGCGACGTGCTTCCGTCGGTGTACCTCTTCCCGGCGAAGCACTACGTGACGCCCGAGGATGAGCGTGGCCGCGCTATCGATGAGATTAAGCTTGAGCTCAAGGAGAGAATAGCCAAGCTCGAGCTCTCAGGAAAGATGCTCGAGGCTGAGCGCATCAAACGCCGCACCAATCACGACTTGGCGCTCATCCGTGAAGTGGGCTACTGCAATGGTATAGAAAATTACTCGCGCCACTTTGATGGCCGCAAGCCTGGTGAGGCGCCCTACACGCTGCTAGAGTACTTCCCACACAAGGCCGACGGCACGCCCGACTTCCTCACTATCATCGACGAGTCGCACGTGACGGTCCCGCAAATTGGCGGCATGTATGCGGGCGACCGAGCACGCAAAGAAAATTTGATCGACTATGGCTTTCGCCTGCCGAGCGCTATAGACAATCGTCCGCTGCAGTTTGAAGAGTTTGAAAAGCGCGTCGGCCAAGTGATATATACCTCGGCGACCCCGGGGCCCTATGAGCGTGAGAAAAGCAAGGGCCACATCGTTGAGCAAATCATCCGCCCAACAGGCCTTATCGACCCGGAGATTGTTGTGCGCCCAGTGACAGGAGGCGAAGCGAAAGGAAAAGCATCTGCTGGGCAGGTAGCAGATGTGCTTGATGAGTCAGCTGCGGTTATTAAACGTGGTGCACGCGTACTCATCACCACCCTCACCAAGAAGATGGCTGAAGATCTTACTGAATATTTGAAAGATAGGGAGTTTAAGGCTGCCTACCTCCACAGTGATGTCGAGACTTTAGACCGCATCACTATCCTCACCGATTTCCGCAAAGGCGAGTACGACGTACTCATCGGCGTTAACCTACTGCGCGAAGGCCTCGACCTGCCCGAGGTTGAGTTGGTCGCCATTCTTGATGCCGACAAAGAGGGCTTTCTGCGCTCAGAGACCTCACTCATCCAAACCATTGGTCGCGCGGCGCGCAACGTCAACGGCCGCGTCATCCTCTACGCTGACCAGATGACCAAGTCGCTCGACTTTGCCATTAGCGAGACCAACCGTCGCCGCGCTATACAACTTGCCTACAACAAGGAGCACGGCATTACGCCCAAGACGGTGCACAAGGCGATTAAAGATATTACCGACCAGCTGCGAAGCGAGCATGGCAAGGCGGTGAATACGCTGCTAGCGGTTGATGCCGAGCTTTACAAAAAAGATCCAAAAAAGTTTATAACAGAGAAAAAGAAGCAAATGGCCGAGGCGGTCAAAGAGCTCGACTTTGAAACGGCGGCTCTCATCCGCGACGAACTCTATACGCTCACTGGTGAGGGCGAGGCGCACACGGGCGGCCGGCGCGTGCCTAAGGCGCGCAAAAGTATCCCATCAGCGCGAAAGGCTGCACCCAAAACTCGTAAGCAACAAGGCTAAAGTTATACACAGCTGCGCCTCGCACTTGGAGATTTTCCTGCCATACTTAAGGTATTAGATTTCAATAACGCGATTTTACTATGCAAAAGATGCACAAAAAGTTGATGAAGAAGAACAGTATGTACTCTACCTGGCACAAAACGCCCTACATTTCAGCGGCGCACTTCGTTATGCTCGCAGGTTTTGGTTCATGGATGGCTCTGACCCTCCAGCAGGCGATAGCCTAGGGCCTATAAAGCTTTCCAGCCTCAAAAAAGTTGTCCACAGCCCCGCCACAAGCGGGGCATTGACATATTTTTGATACCTGGTAGTCTCTTCCTTTGTCGGCCTACGGGGTCGATTTTGTTACCGACCCCAGTCGGATGACCGACGAAACGCACATCAACAGCAGTTAGAAAGGACATCGAAAGATGAACAACATCAATCCGGATCAGAACAGCCAGGGCCGTCCGCATTTCAACTCCCTCGTGGCGGCGCTGCGCTCGGACGGCATCGGCGGCTTGAATGGCAGCATTTCGACCAAGGGCCACAAGGATCGCCGCACCGGCGACACCTCGCACTCGGCGGACGCACAGTTCAACGGCAAGAAGGTGCGCATTCAGGACAGCGACGGCAAGGTCGTCAACATCACCCTCGGTGACCTGTCCCTGATCGGGGATGCGGCGACGAAGGCGTACGATTCGGCCTATTCGAACAACCAGTCCTGATCCGGCGGCGCGTCGGGATGGTCTAGGTACGGCACTCTCGACAAGCCTGTTTCTACCGCGCTTCACAGCGCACATGGTCCACTTTTCCGCAGCCGCGGGAGAGTGGGCCTTTTAACTTTATATTCTCCACACAAAATGCCCGCCCTGCAGCTGCAGGGCGGGCATTAGTTTTTACACTTCTCGTCGCAAGACGCGCTCCCAAAGAGCCATCTCGCGCACAATGTTTGCTCTTGCTTGTGCTTCATATCGCTTACGAAAGATCGGTAGGTGGTAGAGATACTCACGGCGCATGAGTGTCTCAAGGTCATAGAGGCGACGACCGGCGTAG
>JAUPWA010000016.1 GCA_030916835.1 Patescibacteria group bacterium
GCGTGAGTAACAGCACTGCAGTGCAGTGTGCTACATGGGCCTCTCTGTGTACCATCATTGGTGCAGAGGCGAAAGCGCAAGAAGAGGGTGCGGTTATCCTGTCTAGCTTTTTTGGACTCAATGCCGTACTACACGCACATACAGATGATGACACTCTCGAACCGTTGCTGCATATGCAGGAGGCACTTGTTAAAGCCTTGTCCAGAGCGGGCATTATACCGCCTGTGTATATCATCGATGTACATGATCCCCAGATAGAGTTGATACGCCACTACCTTACGGAGATACCTGGCCAACAGATTCCGATGTATTTCGATTCAAGATCAACGAGCCCAATCCAAGATATCCTTGGGCAGATATTGGAGCGTCTTGGCAACGAAAGTACTGAGCTGGCTGTAGCCGCAGATTGAAAACCCCGCCCCGCACGAGCATTCGCTCGCGCGGGGCGATTTTAGGCGACTTGCGAGGTTCTTTAGGTGCGGTAGGATAGTACAGGACCAAATCAGCGCATGGCATAGCGACCCCCATCGACTGTACGACTGAGCGTGGCCCAAATCTTAACCATACCATTTTAGTGCGTTTGCTAATGGGCGAAGTGCCTCTCCTCACTCCCGCAAACCTGCATAAGCAGGTCTCATGTGTTTGCATAGGTTTTAGTGTATTATTCATACTTCTTTTGTCTTATATATCCCTCTATGAAAATTCGTGCGCACAATGTTAAACAGCTCGTAGCAACAAACTGGAAGTCTGGCCTCACGGTAGCACTCATCTCAGTCCCGTTGTCTATCGCACTTTCAATATCCTCTGGTGCAGGCCCTCTACCTGGCCTTATCACAGGCATCTGGGCTACCGGCATCGCGGCACTCTTTTGCAGCAATAACTACAATATCATCGGTGCAGCAGGCGCACTCACGACCGTCCTTTTTGCCGCTCAACTTGAGGCGGCGCACGGCCTTGGGCCAGCTATTTTACCTCTCCTTGCGATAGCAACTGGGCTTATTTTGTTTGTTGTTTGGTTGGTTGGTGCAAGCAAGTTTCTGTACTTCATACCCTCGAGCGTTATGTATGGCTTTGCTGCAGGCGTTGCAATTAGTATTGCTGCGGGGCAGCTATTTGATGCGACCGGGTTGCTTTTGAAACGCACCGGGAGCTTTTTGGGTGATACCTGGTTGTTTGCACAACACATCGCACAGATAAATACCACCGCGTTTGCGGTATTTGCTATCTCGCTCGCACTCATCCTCATACTCAAACGATATGTGAAGCGTGTCCCTGCGATTATCCCCGTGGCGATCTTGGGTATTTTCTTTGGGTTCGCAGAAAAACATTTCTTCCCCCTTAACTTACAGCTTCTTTCTGATAAGTTTGGGACACTCCACGGCACACTCGCACAGCCACCCCATCTCGAAACACTTGCTATTGTATTGCGCGACCATGCTTTTTTCTTTAGCCTCTTTCAGACAGCGGCACTCATAGCGGTCATCGGGATTCTTGAAACCCTCATCACTGCGCGTTTAGCGGATAAAATCACCCGCACCGAGTCCTCTAGTGGTCGCGAAATTTTCGGTCTCGCGCTCGCTAACATCGGCTCAGGCGTTATGGGTGGTCTACCAGCAACCGGTGTGTTTATCCGCACTGGCGCAAACATCAAAGCGGGCGCCACGCACCGCACCTCAGCGCTTATTGCAGCGCTCCTCACTGCAGTCATTACCCTCGTGGTACTCCCCTTCTTCTCTTATCTTCCTGCAGCGGTTGTTGCCGCAATGCTCGTAAACACCGCAATAGGACTCATTGAGGTGTCACTGTTTAGAGAGCTGTGGCACTTTGAAAAATCGAGTTTTTGGATCATGGTGCTTGTTGCTGCTGTCACAGTGGTACGCAATGCTGGCGATGCGGTCGCCGTGGGAGCAGGCATTGCACTTTTCCTCTTCATCAACCGTATAAGCCACGGCCGATTTGATGTGTGGTATCGCTTCGCGGACGGCACCACAGCCGAAGAAAAAAATCAGCGCACTATTCACTTTACTCATGGTAAAAAAATTGAAGCCATAACCTACAGTCTTGCAGGCCACATGGGCTACATCGACGCCGGTCACCACGCGGCAAATTTCCGCCACCTGGCACACAGTAGCGACGTGGGGGCTGTCATTGTACGTATACGCAACCTCTTTAGCATTGACCACGAAGGGCGCGAGATGCTCGGAGAAGCAATGGAGGAGCTCATGCATCACGGCAAAAAGGTATATATCTCATCTGCGAGCGAGGACATGGTGCATTACCTCACTCAAGTAGAACCATTCGCAGCTATGCAGAAAAATGGTCAGTTTGCCCCCAAAGCAAGCGAGGCCCTCACCCTCATCCGCGCCTAACATAAAAAACCGCCCACTGGGCGGTTTTTTATTTCAATCAATTAGTAGCTGCGCAGACGCTTAGCCTTTTCGTGAGTGCGGATGCGCTCTAAGGCTTTAGCTTCGATTTGGCGTATGCGCTCGCGCGTCACCCCAAACTTCTTCCCCACTTCCTCAAGCGTGTGGTAGATACCATCTTCAAGCCCGTGGCGCAGCTTAAGAATCTCTCGCTCCTTAGGTGAGAGCTCTTCAAGGATTTCGCGCAGCTGGTCGGCGAGGATACGGCGCGCCACCTCTTGGTCAGGAGAGAGGATCTTGTCGTCTTTGATAAAGTCGCCAAGCACGGAGCGGCCATCTTCATCAGCGTCGCCCACCGGTGACTCAAGAGAGACCGTGTCTTGGTCAATCTTTTCAATTTGGTAAATTTTCTCAACATCAACACCCATTTCAAGTGCGATCTCCTCAGCGAGCGGGTCGCGACCAAGGTCCTGGCTTAGGCGGCGCGCAACTTGCTTATACTTTGCGATAGTCTCCACCATGTGTACCGGGATACGGATGGTGCGGCTTTGGTCAGCGAGCGCACGGGTAATTGCCTGGCGGATCCACCAGGTGGCATAGGTTGAGAATTTATACCCCTTGGTGTAGTCAAATTTATCAACAGCTTTAAAGAGACCGAGGTTACCCTCTTGAATAAGGTCTAGGAGGGTTAGGTCAGGGCTGCGGCCAACATACTTTTTTGCGATAGAAACCACGAGGCGCAAGTTTGCACGTGCCAAGAGATTGCGCGCCTCAGCCTCGCCGTCGACGATGCGCTTGGCAAGGTCGCGCTCTTCTTGAGCATTAAGCAGGGGGTACTTACCGATCTCGCGCAAGTACATTTGAATTGAGTCATACTGCGAGTCTGAGCGGCCGTAGCCTTTCTCGGGCACATCTGCCTCGATCTCGAGCATGCCACCACCCTCAAGCACGTCGATGTGTGCGCTCGCAAATTTGTCATAGAGCTCCTCAAGAAACTCAACATCTGTCTCGATGGTTGGGAACGCCTTGAGAATTTCATCATAGGTAACAAAGCCACTCTGGCGACCACGCGCCATGAGCCCCTCGGCCTTTTTGTCGCGATCATTAGAGCTCTTTGCCTTAGGGGTTGCCCCTTTTGAAGCCGTCTTTTTTGTTACGACCTTTTTAGGCACAAGCGTTGAGCGTCGCTTTGCCGCAACATCACGAAATTTCTTTGCCTTTGCGGTTACGCTCTTTGCGCCCGCTGGCTTCTTCTTTAATTTTTGCTTCCCCGACGACTTCGGAGCCCCAGCTTTGCGCTGGGTCTTTGCCTTGGTTTTAGCCATAACGTGGGAGTATTATATCACATATATCGACTTTTGACACGCTCCTTGGCTACTGCGCGCTCAATGAACCCAAGCATGTCGGCTGCGATCTGCGCTTCGCTCGTTTGCTCATTAATCTCTGTCTCAAAGCGAAAGCGCCACAGTTCTCTCTGTTCAGCAATTCGCTCTACAAAGGTGTCGATATATGATTGTCCTAGTAATTCGACCAATTTTTGCTGTTGCGGAGTTTCGGGCCCAAAAACAAAATACAGCATAGCAATTTTCTTCTCCATTGCGGTGAGCTCGTCGTGGGCCGGCTGAGTTGATGTGCTGGCGCCATCTTCACCAACCTCGGTTATTTCAAGCGACACTTTTTGCTTTGCTACCTCTTCCCGCACCGCTGTCTCTGACACCCCCAGCCGCTGGGCCACAAGGTGTATAAAGTGCTCTTGCTCAATTTTGCTCTGCATCACCTTAATGAGTGGCAGTACCTGCATCTCAACCAATTTTTTGTACATACGTTCATCCTTGGCTTGCACTCTGAGCATATCCATAAAGAACTCAACTGCTGTTTTTGAAGTGCGAATAGCGGCTTTAAGAAGCTCGGGGTTCTCTTTCGCCAAATCTGCAGGGTCCTTACCTTGCGGGAAGGTGGGTACTTTTACATCGAATCCTGCGGCAATAGCCATGAGCGAACTCTTGAGCCCCGAGCGGATGCCCGCCGCGTCGCCATCGAGTGCCACCACCAAGCGCTTACTAATCTTCCCTAAAAGTGAGAGGTGTTCGGGCGTGAGTGCGGTACCTGAGAGCGCAACCGTAAACGGTAAGCCCGACTGGTGTGCGAGCACTACATCAAACTGCCCTTCAACAAGCAAGATGCAATCGGCCTTGCGTATAGCGCCCTTTGCTTTATCAAGCCCATACAGGATGCGCGACTTTTTAAAGAGCGCGGTTTCGGGCGAGTTTACATACTTTGCAGGCTCTTCGGTAGATTCTTTTCCTGGCATGTCTTCAAAGAACCGGCCCGAGAATGCCACCACCCTACCCTGCGCATCACATATAGGGAACATGATGCGCCCCCGAAAGCGATCATAGATGCGAGCGGGGTCTTTTTGCGAGCGCGCAGCCAACCCTGCCTCTACTATCTCGTCGTGCGTACACCCGAGCGCCACAAGATGGTCGCATAGCGACTGCCAGCTCGCTGGCGCATAACCCAGGCGCCAGTTGGTGCGTGAGTCGTCTGATACCGCCCGATTAGTAAGGTACGAGAGGACGTCTTCGCGCTTGAGGATCGTTGATTCATAGAACGCTGTGGCGACTTCACATACCTCTCGCAGCCGTGCGTCCTTCTCTGTATTTTCAGGTTTTCGCGTGTGATCTTGGTGAAGCTCGACTCCCGCTTTTTTGGCAAGCTCGAGGAGCACCGTGCGAAAGTCGCTCCCCTCGATGCGCTCAACAAACGAAAAGATGTCGCCCTTCTCGCCGCAGCCAAAGCACATGTAGGTGCCGCGCTCGGGTGAGACATGAAAGGAGGGCGTCCGCTCTTTGTGGAACGGACAGCGCGCCGTGTAATTTCTCCCAGCGCGGCGCAGCTGCACATACTGCCCGACAACATCGACAATATTGAGCCTATCTTTTATCTGCTGTATTTCATCCCCTGCCATAGATTGCTCCTATTCTAGTCGTTTTACCCGGCCTTGCAGAGGGGGTTGACAAAATGATTTAAATAGTATAATATATACACCGTAAGTACCTGCCTCTTTTGAGGTGCAACATTGGAGTCGAAAATGGCTGAAAGCACGTCCGTCACACCCTTCAACATCGATCTCTCCACCCCAGGGAGCGGGATCGAGATCACAAGATCCCGAGGGAACACAGTCGTCGTGCCTGAGAAGGACTACGACGAAAAGAGCGGAAGTGGCTACAAAGCCATCCGCGCTGTTCTCGTCAATACAGGCGAGGGCACACTGACCTTCTACGAAATGGTCAAGCCGATCGACACAGCAGCCGACAAGTACGCTGGCGCATAAGGCGCCGCAGGGCGGGTCCAGTTTTCTTCGGACCCGCTCATCTTCTTTTTATACATACAGAAAAACCCCGTGACTTGCGCCACGGGGTTTTTCGTTTTGAGTAACTGTTAGAGATTATCGCACCAACTCCGTGTCGCCTTCAGCAGGCTGCTCCACCGGGGCGTAGCGGTTCACCAGCTTTTCTTTTGGTGAGCCCTTAAAGCCCGTACCCGCAGGGATGAGGCGGCCGATGATGACATTCTCTTTGAGACCTTCGAGTTTGTCGACCGAGCCGTACATCGAAGCACGGATGAGCATGCGGGTCGTGTTTTGGAACGACGCAGCTGAGAGGAAGCTTGGGCGCGAGAGTGAGACATCGAGGATACCCATGACGAGCGGCTCAACAGTTGCCTTCTCTCCCCCATTTGCAGCTACTTGTTCGTTTACTGCAAAGATATCGGCTTCTGCTGCAACATCACCCTTTGAGTACTCCGTGTCGCCCGACTTCACGATGCGAACGCGTGAGAACATTTGGCGGATGATGGTCTCGAGGTGTTTGGTCGAGATCGATGCACCCTGGAGCTCGTAGATCTTGAGCACTTCAGTGATGATGTACTCTTGGGTCTTTTCTTTACCTGCAAACTCAAAGAGGTCTGAGAGGTCGGCTGAGCCGTCGGTAAGGAGTTGGCCCTTGGTGACCTTGTCGCCCACCTTCACGACAGCCTGGCGGCGTGGGTGCACCGAGAACTCGTAGAACTCCTTCTTGCCTTTTGCCTTGTACTCAAGGTCAGGAGCAATGCGGATGATCTTCTCTTTGTCCTCAACGGCGATCTCAACTACTTCACCAGAGATGGTTGCGACAGCGGCAGGATTGCGCGGAGAGCGGCGCTCGAAGATTTCTTCAACACGCGGCAAACCTTGAGTCACGTCACCAGCTGCTGAAGCTGCGCCACCGGCGTGCTTCACGTTCATGGTGAGCTGTGTGCCCGGCTCGCCGATAGCTTGTGCAGCGACGGTACCAACTGCTTCACCAAGAGCGACTGGCTTCATGGTGCCGAGGTCTGCGCCGTAGCAGTGTGCGCAGATACCACGGTGTGACTTACAACCCACAGGAGAGCGCGTATAGACGCTCGGTACACCAAGCTCTTCTATGTGCTTTGCGTCTGGGCCGAGTACAAAGTGACCCTTCTTGTAGATCACCTTGCCCTCATGCTCAACATCTGCTGCCAAGTAGCGGCCTTCGATATTTTTTGCAAGGAAGGTGCCAATGCCTGAGGCAGACTCGCGTAGCACCACAAGACCTTCCTTCGTACCGCACTCTTCTTCAGTTACCACAATATCTTGCGCAACATCGAACAGTCGGCGCGTGAGATATCCTGCCTTAGCGGTTGAAAGTGCGGTTGAGGCTAACCCCGAGCGTGAGCCGTGCGTTGTGAGGAAGTACTCAAGTGGCGAGAGACCCTCTTTCATAGACTTCGTCACCGGGAGCTCGATCGTCTCACCCGTAGGTGAGGCAATGAGACCCTTCATACCGGCCATCTGGGTTACCTGGGCGACCGAGCCGCGGGCGCCCGACTTGAGCATGTCAGATACCGGACCATCAATCGGGAGTGTCGACGGCATAAGCTTCTCAACTTGGCCTTTAGCATCGTGCCAGATCTCAAGATTCATGCGGTAGCGCTCTTCCTCAGAGAGGAGGCCGTGCTCCCAGTGCGAGACCACGTCGCGCGACTTGCGCTGCGCTTCTTCAATAATGCCCTGCTTCTCTTCTGGCACACGGATGTCGTCGAGCGACCACGTGATACCCGACTTCGTTACGTACTTGAAGCCGAAGTTCTTGATGCGGTCCATGATCTCAGGGATCTTCTCGAGGCCATAGCGGTCGATGAGGTCGTCAACAATTTTTGCGAGCCCCTTCTTGTCAACCGACTGGTTGATGAACGGATAATCACTTGGGAAGACGGTGTTGAAGAGGAGTCGGCCAACAGTGGTCTCAAAGAGCGAGCCACCAAATGCTGCATACTTCTCCTTTTCAGACGGAAGCACGCGCACCTTTGCTTGGAAGCCCACTTGACCATGGTCATACGCAAGGATAGCTGCGTTTGGCGATGGGAACGCAAGACCTTCACCTTTGGCACCCTTCACTTCTTTGGTCATCCAGTAGACACCAAGGAGAATGTCTAGGAGCTTTGAAGCAACGACCGGGTCGCCACTTCCAGGCTTGAGGATGTTGCGGGTAGCAGACATGATCTCGCGCGCTTCAGCCTGTGCCTCTGGTGAGAGCGGCACGTGCACGGCCATTTGGTCACCGTCGAAGTCTGCGTTAAATGCAGGACACACGAGTGGGTGCAGCTGGATAGCGTTACCTTCAATAAGGATCGGCTGGAACGCCTGGATACCGAGGCGGTGCAGAGTTGGCGCACGGTTAAGCAGCACATACTTGTCGCGAATGACATCTTCAAGAATTGCCCACACCTCTGGTACACCTTCGTCGATAAGACGGCCGGCACCACGGATGTTATATGCGAGTTCCTTTTCAAGGAGTTTGCCGATAACAAATGGGCGGAAGAGCTCGAGCGCCATGTGTTTTGGCAAACCACACTGGTTGAGCTTAAGTTCAGGACCAACAACGATCACCGAGCGGCCCGAGTAGTCGACGCGCTTACCAAGCAGGTTTTGGCGGAAGAGACCGTGCTTACCCTTGAGGTTGTCTGAGAGCGACTTCAGCGGGCGGGTGCGCGCTTGGGTTGTTGCCGAGTAGGCAGCACCACCATGGCGAATAGAGTTGTCGATCATCGTGTCGATAGCCTCTTGGAGGATACGCTTCTCGTTGCGCAAGATAACATCCGGCGCATGAATTTCGAGCAGCTTCTTGAGACGGTTGTTGCGGTTGATGACGCGGCGGTAGAGGTCGTTGAGGTCTGAGGTTGCGTGGCGGCCACCATCCAGTGCCACCATAGGGCGCAGACCTGGAGGGATGATCGGGATGCGCGTGAGGAACATCCACTCAGGGCGGACATTCGCACGCTGCATAGCACGAAGAATTGAGAGGCGCTTGCCAAACTTCTCGCGGTCAGCAGCACCAGCCTTCTCGAGTGCCAACTCAACACCACTAATCATCTTTTGCAGGTCGAGTGTCTTGCAGAGGTTATAGAGTGCTTCAGCACCAATACCTGCCTCAAACATTGCGCCATATTTAATGACATAGCGGTGGTAGCGAGGTTCGTCGAGCACTGCACCAATTTGGAGCGAGTCGATGTCGCGCTTTGCGTCGAGGAAGAGCTCTTTCATCTTGTCCTTCGACTTGTCGTCTTGGAGGTTCTTTACCTTTTGCTTGTACTCAGCTTCAAGCTCGCCCACGATGCGCTCCTTCTCGGCCTGATGCACTTCAGTAACAATGTAGCCCGCAAAGTAGACAACCTTTTCAAGATCGCTGGCAGAGATGCCAAGTACCATCGCAAGGCGTGACGGGATAGCGCGCAAGAACCACACATGTGCAACCGGCACTGCAAGGTCTACGTGACCCATGCGCTCACGGCGCACAATGGAGCGAGTGATTTCAACACCACATTTTTCACAGATAATACCTTTGTAGCGGATACCACGGTACTTACCGCAGTAACACTCGTAGTCGCGCTCCGGACCGAAGATCTTTTCATCAAAGAGGGAGTTCTTCTCGGGGCGCTGCGTGCGGTAGTTAATAGTTTCAGGCTTAGTGACCTCACCATGTGACCACTCGAGTATTTTCTCGGGGCTCGCAGGGCGGATGCGCACAGAGTCAAAGTCGATAGACTCAGCACCCGGTGTCTTGCGTGAACCACCAAGAGCATGACCCTCGCGCAGAAGTTCAACATCAAGCGCAAGACCACGCAGGGTGTGCAAGAGCACGTTGAACGATGCTGGCGCATAGTGATGTGAGATACGCTCACCACGGACAATAGCGTCGAACGCTGCGGAGCGACCGGCGATGTCGTCTGACTTCACCGTGAGCATTTCACGCAAGGTGTAGGCAGCACCATAACCCAAGAGTGCCCAGACTTCCATTTCACCAAAGCGCTGGCCACCACCCTGTGCCTTACCACCAAGTGGCTGCTGGGTGATGAGCGAGTACGGACCGATAGAGCGCATGTGGATCTTATCCTCCACCATGTGGTGCAGTTTAAGGATGTACATGTAGCCGACCGAGATATCTTGATCGAACGCTTCGCCGGTGCGACCGTCGTAGAGCTTCATTTTGCCAGATTCTGCAAAACCAGCTTTCTTCAACTCGGCGCGGATTTCTTCTTCAGTTGCACCCTGGAACGGTGGGCAGATAGCTTGGTAGTTAAGCGTGTTTGCAGCAAGGCCAAGATGGAGCTCGAGGATTTGCCCCAAGTTCATACGAGACGGCACACCGAGTGGTGTGAGGATAACGTCAACCGGCTTACCATCTGCGGTGTATGGCATGTCCTCTTCAGGAAGAATGCGGGAGATAACACCCTTGTTACCGTGACGGCCAGCGAGCTTGTCACCAACGGAGACAGTGCGTAGCTGGGCTACTTCAATGTGGATGCGCTTGATGATGCCGCTCTCAAGCTGGTGGCCCATCTCGCGTGAGAAGACTTTGACGCCAATAATGCGACCGCGCTTGCCGTTTTCCATGCGCAAGCTCGAGTCTTTTACGTCGCGGGCCTTATCACCAAAGATAGAACGCAGGAGGCGCTCTTCAGGCGTGAGCTGGGTCTCACCTTTTGGCGTAATTTTACCAACCAAGATGTCGCCAGGGCGCACCTCAGAGCCAGGGCGCACGATGCCGTCCTCGTCGAGGTTGCGCAACTTTGTTTCAGATACGTTTGGAATGTCGTGGGTAGTCTCCTCAGGCCCAAGCTTAGTGTCGCGGACGTTGCAGACAAACTCTTCAATATGAATTGAAGAGAACTTTGAGTCCTTCACCATGCGCTCAGAGATGATGATAGCGTCTTCGTAGTTTGCACCTGACCAGCACATAAACGCTACGAGACAGTTTTGACCAAGTGCGAGCTGGCCACCATCGGTCGATGATGCGTCCGCAAGGAGGTCACCTGGCTTCACTTTGGTACCAACTGAGATTGAGGGGCGCTGGTGGAGTGAGGTAAAGCCGTTGGTGCGCACAAAGTTCACGAGTGGGTACTCTACTTCTTTACCCTTGGTGTTCTTCACAATAATGCGCTTACCATCTGCCTGTACAACAGTACCCTCCTCTTTTGCGAGGATGAGACGGCCGGTGTCACGCGCTGCGCGCGCTTCAACGCCAGTACCAACCAATGGAGCCTCAGGCAAGAGAACGGGGGTCGACTGCTTCTGCATGTTCGAACCCATGAGTGCGCGGTTTGCATCGTCGTGCTCGAGGAACGGGATCATCGAGGTTGCAATAGAGAACGGCTGGCCTGCAGCTACGTCGATAAGATCAACCTCGTCACGCGCAACACGGGTTGGCTCGCTATTTTGACGAGCATCAACCATGTCATCAACAATTTTGTCATCAACAACGTTCGTTGCGCCGTGTGCGATGGTGTGCTTCTCCTCCTCAGCAGCGTTAAGGTAGACCACCTTACCAGTCACTTTGCCCTTCTCCACCTGTACGTACGGAGTCTCGATCATGCCAAACTCGTTGAGTCGGGCAAACGTGGAGAGACGCAAAATAAGGCCGATGTTAGGGCCTTCAGGGGTGTGGATCGGGCAGAGGCGACCATAGTGCGAGGGGTGCACGTCGCGCACCTCAAAGCCAGCGCGCTCGCGGGTAAGACCGCCAGGGCCCAGCGCCGAGAGCGTACGCAAGTGCTCGAGCTCGGTGAGCGCGTTTTCCTGCTGCATGAACTGGGAGAGCTGGTTGGTGGTGAAAAATTCTTTAATACGTGCCTGGAGTGGGCGTGGGTTGACGAACTGCTGTGGCAAGGATGCGTCTGTGTCGATAGTCGACATACGGTCCTGAATGTTGCGCTTCATGTGGGTAAGCCCAACGCGCAAGCGCTGCTGGAGCATCTCACCCACGTAGCGTACGCGCCTTGAGCCAAGGTGGTCGATGTTGTCTTCAACCGCATTCGGGTCGTTCTCAAGCTCGAGAATGTGGTTAAACACGGTGACCAGGTCCTCAAGGGTGAGGGTCTTTTGGGCGAGCGCACCTTCATCAAGCGGCCTGTCAAAGCGCTGGTTAAAGCGGAAGCGACCCACACGGGAGAGGTCGTAGCGCTCTTCACTAAATATAGAGTTAATGTACTCACGCGCGTTTGCTACGGTCGCGAGGTCGCCGTCACGCAAGCGCTTGTGGATTTCAATATACGCGTCTTCAGAGGTCTTTGCGGGGTCGAGTGCAAGCCCCTCTTCAACAAACTTCTTTCCGAGTTCTGAGCCTGCAAAGAGTTGCTTGAGCTCGCCATCGGTCTCTGCACCAAAGACACGCAGGAGGGAGAGCGCCGGGAATTTGCGCTTGCGGTCAATACGCACAGCGAGGCCACCGTTTGCTTCAGCCTCGATTTCGATCCAGGCACCGCGAGCAGGGATTATCTTGGCACCAAAGTGACGCTTACCCTTCACCTCATCTGCGGTGAAGAAGACGCCGTAGGAGCGCGCAAGTTGGGGGACAATAACACGCTCAACACCGTTGATAACAAAGGTGCCGTGGCCCGTCATAACCGGGAAATCTGCAAGAAAGATCTCTTGCTCCTTCGACTCACCTGTCGTTTTGTTGAGCAGGCGGACAATAGCGCGCAGTGGCTGGTCGAGCGTCATCTTTTGCGCCTTTGCATAGTGCTCGTCGTACTTTGGCTCGCCCATCTCGATCTTTACAAACTCGAGATCGAACTTTTTACCGGAGTAGTCCTTAATAGGAGTAAATTCTTTAAAGACCTCTTTAACGCCGCCATGGAGCAGCTCCTTGTAGGACTCTACCTGGGCCTCGACCAGGTTTGGTGTCTCAACGCGTGGTGCGCGGAAACGGCTGAAGTATTTTTGCTCTCGCATACAATATTCGCGGTGAATTAATAATGAAGCGCGGTTAGTAAAAATGAGCCAAAAATTACGAAACGCTCTTCAATAAATCTCAAGGGCTGCGCGGTTCCCTTTAAATTTGATTTGTCGAGCTACTTATCCCCAGGTCGTAAACACGAAAAATCGGGCGCATACACTGCGTCCTGCCTCCTTCCTATGAAGCTTTAATTAATGTTTCGTGCCACCCTGTTTTGTATCGAAACCCCCTCCTCGATACTCAATCCCGTGCCCTGTTGGTTTCAATAACTAGTATATACCCCTCACAGACCCCGTCAAGCCTTTTCCCACACTATCCACACAAAACTAGACAAAATGATTAATTCAATGTTTAATACATGCATGGAACAACACCGAGAAGTGCCTTTTATTCGTCTTACTGGCTCCCCTCGCGAGCGCGGACTTGCCCATGGTAAGGCCGCAAAAGAGCTTATCGAGAAGAATATAGCCTTTTACAAGCGTTTACTTAAGTTAGATGACGCTGTTTTGCTTGAGCAAGCAAAAAAGCTAGCAGGGGTTATTGGATCCTTCCGCCCCGCGTTTGTTGAGGAGATGGATGGTATTGCTGAAGGCGCAGGGATAGAGCCAGCGTACATATATATGATCAATGCTCGCACTGAGCTCTTGGCGCTTGGTGACACAGTACAAAGTGAGTGCGCAACCTTCTACTTCCCACAGACGAGCCTATTATTTGAAAATTGGGATTGGTCTGAGCCTTCCAAAGAGCTCACCGTCCTTCTCCATATCACGCTTCCTAACGGAAACACTATTCTTACATTCACTGAAGCGGGTATGCTCGGCAAAGTCGGCATGTCTTCAGCAGGTTTTGGTGTTGCATTTAATTACCTGTATCCAAACGGCAAACTCGACGGCCTGCCCATCCACGCGCTATTGCGTGGATTACTTGAATGCTCATCTTACGATGAAGCGCTTACTCTGCTAAAAAACACTTCTCTCGTGGGTACCAGTGGTAATATCTTGCTCGCTAACAACCAAGGCCAAGCGACTGACTTTGAACTCTCAGGCACCTCTACGACCCCAATCTCTGCTTCTGGAAACTTTTTTGCCCACACCAACCACTATATTGGTGGCACAGAGAATGATCCTGAAGCAGGTAAAGGCTTCTTACACAACTCATTCGAACGTTATACCCGCACACAAGAAGTGCTAGGTAACCTTTCCTCCTACACCGTAGCAGATGCAGAGCAGGTGCTTACTGAACGTGGTCCTGGCGATGGTATGCTGTGCCGAGACTTTATTCCTGAAGAAGCGGGCCACACCATGGGTACCGGCACTATTGCTAGCATCGTAATGGACCTGCCAAACAAGACGATGCGCCTGGCGCTTGATCCACAACACTCAAAAGAATTTACCCCATATCAGCTATAAAAAATAGGATAAAAAAAAAGAAGGGTTCGCGCAACGTTGCGCGAACCCTTTAAGTTTGGATGGTCATACGAAGACCACCCCTTCTCGTATCGCCGCTTCACGTTCAGCGGCAGAGAACAGCACCAGATCTCCCCCGGCACAGAGTCCTTCTTCAAACTGCGTGAGCAGTCCGTCAAAGTGTGCTCGGTACCGAAAGTACGCTTCCGGATCAGCCCCGGAGGTCTCAAAATCGCTAGGCGGCCGTTTGCCGCACCAGCGATAGTACGCATCGACAGCGCGGACAATTAGTTCCTTGGTTATATCCGGACCAAGAGAACGAACCATCAAGTGCTCCTTCACTGGCTCCAAACCTTCGGCCGGGAAACCCGTTTGAAGATCGAACTTAATTGCAGGTTGAAGGAATTCAACCTCCTTAACTCCGTCAGCTGTGTACCTGTAGAGGCACTTACGGCCCACCTTGTTCCATGTACGCTCCGAAGCTTCCGTGCAGTCGCCGATGATCAGCACCAACTCCTCATTAAGCTCATGTGCGTCGATGACCGCCTGCATGAGACCACTGGTGAACAGTTCAGTGATCAGCCCACGACGCTGGTGGCATTGGCGAGTTGCGGCATAGGTCCCGATAAACACCGCGTGGCGATGATCGAGATCCATAATATTCCCCGCATACGCGGCAACCACCAACCCCTCCTCATTTATGGCGAGAAAGAGTCGATAGCAGGTCGGTCGATCACATAAACGTACTCCTTGGACATTGCGCGTCAGCCGATCAAAAGGTTCAACTTCAGCCGCAGACAGATTTTCGCACAGAATGTCGTAACCCTGCTTAATCTGTTCAACTGTCCTAGCCTGAATGATATGGAACGTACTACCATCCTGACCAGTGATGACACACTCTGGCAACGAGAGCTGGTCACGGCTGTACTTACACGTCTCCGTAATCAGACCCATCGCCGCAGCCCAAGCTGTTGCCTGAGTATAGTCGGGCAGCCCAGCTGAAAAATTCGAGCCAGGTATGCCCTCAATTACTCCATGCACTCCCTTTCTCCTTCTTACTCTGTCGAGACCGAGCGGTCTCAGTTATCTGATGTTTCCCTCATTAGACAGGCTCCAATCGGAACCCTGCACCCTGAGGACCTACTTACTCTTTACCGAATGCGGCCTATTAGGAGGACCAAGAAATTGGTTTCCCAACATTCTTAAGCTTCCCAATACCCGCACCAAGCAACGGCGAAATTTTCACCATCACTGCCTTACACTAGTTGTGGACGAATTACTTCCCCCACGATCGCACAAAACACAACTATGTATGACGTAAGGAACATGAGCGGTTCGTACCAAGGTACGAGGTGCTATTTAAACCAATAAAATAATAACTTATAGTCTCGTTTTGGTCAAGTTTGCTTGTGGATAAGAAGTTTTAGAGTGGTTTACTACGCTTTTTGGATCGCAGGGTGTCGATCTGGGCGTGGTGGCCCGAAAGGAGAATTTTGGGGACGCGGTACTTTTTGCCTCCATGCTCGATGATTTCAGGGCGGGTGTAGACGTCATGGCTCGCCACTCTCCCCTCCTCGAGCGACTCGATCTTGCCCAAGACACCAGGGATTTGCCGCGCCGTGGCGTCGATGATAGCGAGCGCAGGCACTTCGCCGCCAGTGAGAATGTACTCGCCCACCGAAACCTCTTCGACTGCAGCTTTACCAAACTGTGCGGCCAAGATCTTTTTTACCCGGGCATCGATACCCTCATAGCGCCCACACAAAATAATGACGTCGCTTTGCTTAGACAATTTTTTTGCGTACTCGTTCGTAAGCGGCTTCCCACCCGCTGCGGTAATTAAAATCTTCAAGCCCGTGCTGCCCTTTTTAGTCGCTTTAATAGTGGATTGATATATCAATCCACTAGTTGCAGAGCGTTTGATTGTTTTGCTAGGTTTTGGAAGTTTAGAAATATTTTTTTCAATGGTCTCGACCGCGCACACAAACGGCTCGGCTTGGAGCACCATACCAGGGCCGCCACCATACGGGCGCTCGTCTACTCTTTTATAAAACCACTTACCTTCCCCCTTGCCGCTTTTGGGCTTTGCAGGGCTTGCAACAAAGTCGCGCAATTGGTGCGCCTCCACTTTCAGCAACCCTTCTTTTTGGGCACGACCCAAAATAGAGGCATTGGTATATGCCTCAACGACCTCTGGGAACAATGTGACGATATGAAATCGCATATGTATGTACGTTATAGCGTGTCTGGTATAAAAAATGAAGGCGGCCCCTTGGGGCCGCCCTACACCTGTGTCCTACGCTGCCCGTGTCTCCTTGTCTCTGCTTGCTGATAGCGAAATCGCGGCCTTTGATAACAACTCACCGAATCGTACATGATTATCGCCGTAGCTGTAGAACACCTCGAGCCTCCCCAACTCGAGCAGTAGGTGGGGCGGCCCCAAGGGGCCGCCTTCATTTTTTATACAAGACA
>JAUPWA010000017.1 GCA_030916835.1 Patescibacteria group bacterium
AACGCGACTGGATAGTTTCAGGCACACGATCAAGCTCAGTCGTAGCTAATACAAAAATAACATGCTCGGGTGGCTCTTCGAGTGTTTTTAGCAGTGCTTGCCACGCTTGCGGCGTAAGCGCGTGCGCTTCATCGATAATATACAACTTATACGTTGACTCAAACGGGAGTGTGGCAACACCATCGCGTAGTTCACGAATTTCATCAATGCCACGGTTACTCGCTGCGTCCATCTCGTATATGTCGCTGTCTGCGGTCCCGAGAGCGCGTGCAAGGATGCGCGCAGTAGAGGTCTTCCCCGTACCGCGCCCTCCTGCAAAAAGATATGCGTGTGCAATCTTGCCCTGCTCTACCGCAGCACGTAGCACGCTAGTGATATGCTCTTGGCCGCGCACCTCATCAAAGACGCCGGGGCGGTACTTGCGGTACAACGAAAGGCCATGTCGCTCTATAGAGTCACTTTTCGCCTTCACCATATATAAGAAGTATACTGCGCTGCCCCACTACTAGGAAGTCTTCTTTTTACTTGGAGACTTTTTTGCAGCCTTTTTAACTGTTTTCTTTTCAGGAGTGCCGATGCTTGCCTTGTGGGCTGCTTGCATATGCGTCCATGCGTTCTTTAAGTCGCGGCCCATCTCTGCCACCTCCGCAGCAGTAACACCGGCAACACCGGCATACTTCTGGATGACCTTCTCAACAATTGCGTAATACTTTTCCTTATCAATGTCTTTCACACGCTCTACTGCGCTGAGCACATCACCGCGCGCCTTGATCATAAAGCTCTTTACCTGCTTGCGATGTTTTGCTGCATCTGCTGATCCGTAAAACCAATAGGCGCCCGCTGCTGCCGCGGCGGCCGCAGCTGCTGCTGCAACACCAATCCCCGCATTTCTTGCTGTATTATTTTTCATACTTCTATTGTACCAGATCGTCCTCTGTAGAGTCGACTTTTGAAGCCCGTTTCTTCGAGCGGGTTGGGCCTGCGGTGAGCTTCCTCACTATAAATTCAAAAAAAGTTAGGCCCAACGAGCGAACTTTGTCTCCCCCCGCGCGCACCTGTGTACGGAAATCATTAAAATCTTTTTCAATATTCTCACTTGCTCTGCTAAGCCTGCGCGCAATGGTGCGCACTTCGCGCACGATGCCTATGACATACCACAAGATGATCGCCCAAAACACCGCAAGCACCACAACTACGACCGAGGTGATAATAAAAAAGATATTTGCGTGGAGAATGTCGTTCATATGCCTCTAGTATACGGCTTTGCAAGAAAATCTTCGATGAGTTCACTCACCTGCTGTGCATTAGTGCACTCCATTAGCTGCATGCGCAATTCTTTAGCACCTGGAAAGCCTTCAACATAGGCCTTAAAGTGCTTTTTCATAATGGCGAACGACTTGATATCGCCAAGCAGCTCTTCAAACAGTTTGGTGTGTTCTACTGCCACATGAAGTTTTGCTGCTTCAAGAGGAAAAGCCTCCGCAAAAGTCCTCGGGTCTCCTTCGCTCATCTCCTTTTTTGCTTCGCCAGTCGATGAGCTCGGCCAGACTATTTGCTGCAACTTTTCCTCTCCCGCAGCAGCAAACAGCCATGGCTTGCCGAAAATAGCGCGACCAAGCATGACACCATCGGCACCGCTCTCAAGAGCTTTTTTGCGCGCATCAGCCATGTCGACCGCATCTCCATTACCGATAATGGGCAGGCGCAGGCCAAGCGCGTCGCGGATCTCGACAGCACGCTTAACCCTGTCCCAGTGCGCAGCAACCTTCGACATCTCTTTGCGTGTGCGCGCATGCAACGTGAGTGCCGCGGGCTCACTCGCAAGAATTTTTGGCAGCCAGCTTTCTAAAATATCTTTGTTGTAGCCCAGGCGCGTCTTTACTGACACAGGGATAGGTTGAGTACCTGCTTTTTGTGCATATCGCAAAGTGCCACGTTTTGCAGCTGCAACAAGCTCCACCGCGCGCTCAGGATTCAAAATAAGTTTTGCACCAGCGCCCTGCGCCTCCACGCTACGGTCCGGGCAGCCCATGTTAATGTCTACACCATCAAAGCCAAGCTCAGCGGCCAAGTGTGCGGCGTGCTCCATAGCCTCAGGGTCGCTCGTGAAAAATTGTGCAACTATGGGGCGCTCAGCGTCAGTAAACACGAGGTCGCGCATGAGCTTAGCCTTCCCCTCAGGCGTCGCACGCAAAAGGCCGTCGGCCGAGACAAACTCGGTCCAAAAAACGCCAGGACCGTGGGGCTTCGAATATTTGGCGATAATGCGCCGAAACGCCGCGTCGGTCACGTTCGCCAAAGGCGCCAATACAAAAAACGGCCGCTCGAGATCATCCCAAAAACTTTTCATGGGTTTTACCATAGCATGTATATAAAAAGTTGACAGCCGGCGCTCACGCGCCGGCTGTTGGAGAGTTCATCTTGCACACCGCTTTATTTTTTCAAGCAGTTCTTGATTGTTGGCGCTTGAATAGCAAACAACGACCAAATTTGTTTCGTGTACACATCTGTGCACCCAGCCCCATTCAGTAAACAAAGCAAGGGCATCTGCGACGATCTGTTTTCGCAGCACAAGCTTACTAGCCAACGTGCGAGTTGTATGCGGTCCATCCTCAAGAAGACAGATCAGCAGAACCGCCAAATGGCGCACACTTTTGACATTAGATAAAGCTTCAGTGAGTTTACGCACACACTGTATAACGATAACCTGTTGCTCTCTTTCAAGAGTTGCAAAAAGTTTTTCTAGAAGTGCCCCACCTTTACTGGTCACACCTATCGCAGAAGGTCTGCCTTGTCGAACAGCCAAACCAAATCTGACAAGACCGCTAGCCTCGCCACCATACACAGGAAAGCTATCCAGATTACTGGCGTAACAAGTTAGAAAGAGTGCCAGCTGATGCGGCTTCAGATCTGCTCTTACTCTCTCAAGGGACCATCGGCACAGGAAGTCTTTTGTCTGACGCAGTGCGTTTATTTCGTTCATACTCACCCCATCGCATTCTCGTATCGTTAACAAGCGAAACGATTATGATGGACGTTCTACCCTAAGGATGTATACAACATATTAATACATTCGTCAAAAAAGAATCTGGTGGTCACGGAAGAGCCTCTGGGTTTTTCAATTTATAAAATAGCTTAGTGCCAAAACGCAGGTCGAGATACTCTAGGTCGGCTAGCCCATGTGTTTTGAAGACATCCGCCGAGAGCGCAAGAGTAAAGTGGTTGAGCATCTCGCCCGTCTGCTCATGTGAAGCAAAAATTAGGGTAAATCCATTGGTGCACGTGGCATAGACATCCCCCACCTCGTCTATAAAAATAGTATCGAGTGTTAGCCCGTGATTTTTGGCGATAGTCGCCAAGAGTGCTGAGAGCGAGCGGAATGTCTCTGCGGGCAAAAATTGGCGCGGCAGTGTGTCACCGGTGCCACCAAAGTAGCGTTGATACACATCGCTCGAGTAGACGACCGCGGGCGCATAGATGACCCCATCTTTGTCGATAAGGTAGCACGCACTCGATGATGCTACCGACGCGCCGCACCACAGAGCCGCTGGTGAGCGCTCCGCGACCGAAATAGCAATCGATTTGAACGTGCTTGCTTTTATTTGCACGGTCGCGAGCGTTGGGTAGCGTGCTATGAGATCTTGCTCAATACTGCGGCGCGGATACAGAAAGATGTTGCTCTTTGCAAACACATGCAGGTAGCCGCCGCTTATGCGCTCGCGCGCGGTGCGCTCAATAGTTTCTTGCGAGACCGTCTTCTCTCCTTCAACGGTTATTGTCTCAATACGTAAAAACGGCAGCCACGACAAGCCACAGAGAATCGCAACAAAGATACCGACCGCTCCAACTCCCAACAAGACAAACACCAAACGGCGCTTCCGCCGCCGCACCCGAAGCTTCGATTCTACTACTATCACCCGAGCCATTGCTCGAAATTATACCGTAGCTTTCGTTATCCTCTCCTTTCCTCCCATGTACGGGCGAAGGACTTCGGGGATAGTTATTGAACCATCTTCGTTTTGGTAGTTCTCGATGATTGCGATGAGCACGCGACCAATAGCGATAGCGGTTGCGTCGTTCATGTGTACCGGTTCGGTGGAGCCATCAGCGCGCTTGAGCTTCGTGTTGAGTCGGCGTGACTGGAAGCCGCCCATGTAGTCTGAGGTGTGTGTTTCGCGATACGTGTTTTGCCCTGGCATCCATGACTCAACGTCAAATTGACGGTGGTCAGGAAAACCCATGTCGCCAGTGCAGATGAGCACCAACTGGTGTGGAATACCGAGGCGACGCATAAAGTACTGCTGCAGAGCGACAAAAAATTCTTGTTCGGCCATGCCATCCTCAGGGCGTACAAATGACTCCATCTCTGCTTTATCAAATTGATGTTGGCGCAAAATACCACGAGTATCTTTACCAGCAGCTCCTGCCTCACGACGAAACGCGGGTGTGCACGCTATATAGCGCAGTGGTAGCGACTCCTCCGGCAGTGTTTCATCCATATGCAGGGGGCCGAGCGTGTGCTCTGCCGAACCCACAAGCACTAAGTCATCTTTTTCAAAATAGTAGCGCTCCTCAATTGGGTCGAGGCGAGCCATGCGGTTCATCACCTGTGCACGCATCATTATAGGCGGCACCACCGGGACGAACGGTTTAGGATCGACCGAGAGGCCAAACTCTTCAATCGCCTCTGTAAGTTTTTCTTTTGAGGTAAGCGTTGCAAAAACAAACTGCTGGAGCGCAAACTGCAACAGTGCAAGGTCGCCCTTGATGTAGGTGAAGCGTGCACCTGAGACTTCAGCTGCTTTTTCAGTATCAATGATGCCGAGTTCTTTCCCAAGATCCCAATGTGCTTTTGGAGTAAACGAAAAACTTGGTTTTTCACCCCACTGTGACACAACCTTGTTCCCCGACTCATCGGGGCCAATCGGCGTGTCGGCTGAGGGGATGTTTGGCACTTTTATCAAAATAGAAACGAGTTCTTTTTCTACCGCTTGGTATTTTTCTTCGAGATCTTTTGCTTGATCTTTAAGCATGCGGCCAGCATCAGCGTCGCGGCTTGCTTGCGCTTCGTTGCGCTTGCGGTTAAGGTCGCTTACTTCACCGGCAAGTTTTTTACGTTCATCTGCGAGCACCAACAGTCGGTCAAGATCGACTCCTTCACGATTTTTATTTTTAAGCGCTGCGCGAACTATGTCCGGGTTTTCCCGTATAAAAGTAATATCGAGCATGCCTAGAGCATACAACACTTATCAAAAACTGAGAAGGTTATGCACTTCGTTTTCTTTTTTCATAAAATCGGTAAGATAGCTGCACACCTATGGAGTACCCGCCCCGCGAGCTCCGTCCCACCCAATTCCCGCCACTGCTGCGGGAGATCCCCGATCGGCCCACCAAACTCTATCTGCGCGGTCTACTGCCACCACCCGACTATACCTTTATATGTATTGTGGGCTCTCGGCGCACCACCCAGTATGGCGAGCGTATCCTCCACAAGCTAGTCAGCGGGCTTGCTGGCTACCCTATCACAGTAGTTTCCGGCCTGGCATGGGGCACCGACGCCAACGCTCACAAAGCTGCGCTTGATGTAGGGCTACCCACGGTAGCGGTGCTGCCCTCGGGCCTGAACGATGACGTGCTCTACCCAAGCATGAACCGCTCGCTTGCTAAACGAATTTTAAAAAGCGGCGGCGCACTCGTTTCTGAAAATCCACTCGATTTTAAAGCAATGCTCCACAGCTTTCCTGAGCGCAACCGCATAGCCGCCGGCATGTCAAAAGCAACACTAATAGTAGAGGCGGGCGAAAAGAGCGGCACACTTATTACCGCACGCCTCGCGCTCGACTACAACCGCGAGGTGCTTGTCGTGCCCCACGAGCTCGGGCGAGAAA
>JAUPWA010000004.1 GCA_030916835.1 Patescibacteria group bacterium
ACCGCTAGTTAGCGCTATCAGCGCTAGTGGTTTGTTGAGGCGCTGCACTTTGTGGCAGAAGAGCTGGGACACCATGCTGGGCTACCCATCGCCCCACACCAACCTCCCAATAGGTGTACTGCGAATCGTTTTGTGGATTAGCTGGCTGTGCGCCCAGTGGGTTGTTTTTATCTACCCAATAGAGAATTTCATGAGGAGTATTGTCGGTGCCTAGAGTTTGCCATATACCGCGCAAAACTGGCTTAAGAGAGGAGGTGTCATACTCAGTGCGAGTAAAGGACTGGTTTGTGGTCTCAGTGAGCGCATACTGCATAATATCGTGCCACATGGGGCCCACAATAAAACCAGAGACTTTGTGTACCATAGAAGTGTTATCGTTGTTGCCAACCCACATACCAAGCACAAGGTTTGGAGTATAGCCAATAGTCCAAGCATCTTTATAGTTGTTGGTGGTACCTGTTTTTACTGCAACATCATGCCCAGCAAAAGAAAGAAGATCGTTTTCACCTAGCGGGGCGCGTGCGACAGGATCTGACAGAATGTCGTTTATCTTTTCTGCTGCATCGGGTGGTAGTACCTGGCTACCTATTGGTTGTGAATTATCCTCGATACTATTGCCATTACTATCGATAATCTTAAGTACTGAGATTGGCTGGTAGCGCATACCGTTTTGGGCAAATACACCATACGCGCTCGACATATCAAGAAGAGTAACCTCACCACCACCAAGCACCAATGTAAGACCATATTGGTTTGGATCACCAAGAGTAGAAATTCCCATTGCTTTTGCGAGGCGTAGGGTGTCAGTAATACCCGCAAGATAGAGCGTCTTTACTGATGGGATGTTGCGCGACTGTGCGATTGCGTCGCGCAGCGTCATGGGTCCTAAAAATTTATTATCGTAGTTAACAGGAGCATAGCAGGGCGGCTTGCTGTTGGTGGTGTCTTCGGGGCTGCATGTGGTAGAGAATTGGGTAGGGACATCAAACAGCACTGTGTCGGGAGTGTAGCCTTTTATAAACGCCTCAGCGTACGCAAAGGGTTTAAAAGCTGAGCCTGGTTGGCGATCGGCAAGAGTTACATTGTAATTACCATCAATTTTTTCATCAAAGTAGTTACGCGAGCCAATCATCGCAAGAATATTGCCATTTGTTGGATCAAGAGCAATTACACCAGTATTAGTGGCGTTAAAGTTTTTTTCATTAGTTTCTGCTCGTGCTTGCACCACCTCCTCAGCTTTAGTTTGTAGTTTTGCATTAAGGGTGGTGATCACCTTCCAACCATTTTGCTCGAGTGAATCTTGTCCATATTTTTCCTCTAAGTACTGCTGCACATAAAAGACAAAGTGTGGTGCGGTTATAGAAGAAGCGTGCGGCTCTTTGAAATCAACAACCTCTCCTTTTGCAGCATCGCGCTCAGTGGCTGTTATATAGCCATGCTCAAACATTTTGTTGAGCACAAGATTTTTACGTTTATCAAGGTCTGCTTTGTGGGGTCCGTAGGGTGAGTAGTAGGTGGGGGCGGGGAGCACCGCGGCGAGATATGCAGCTTGCGTTAAGGTGAGGTTGTTTGCGCGCACACCAAAGAAAGTTTGTGCCGCGCTCTCGACACCATAAATATTGCCACCATACGGTGCTTGGTTGAGGTAGAGCTCGAGAATTTGGTTTTTGGAGAGCACCCGCTCAAGCTTGATGGCTAATATCCACTCTTTTACCTTGCGCACGATAGATTTTTTATTCGTAAGGAGTGTGTTTTTTACCACCTGCTGGGTGAGGGTGGAGCCTCCTTGGGTGAGTCCGCCTGGGACCACATCGGCAACAATTGCACGAATAATAGCTTTAAGTTCAATGCCGCGATGCCCATAAAACCCCGGATCTTCAATAGCGATGGTTGCATTTTGTACAACGGGGGATATGTCTGCGAGGGGTACAATGGTGCGCGAGACGTTGCTGTTGAGGTTGTACAGCGCAACCTCTCCTGTGCGGTCATACAAGGTCACCGACTGATCAATCCTTCTTGTGGCTATTGAGTTAAGATCAGGGATTTGGAGTGTTGCCGCCCAAACCATAAAACCACCAGCCCCCAGGAGCCCTAAACCAAACACAAGGGCAATAAGCGACTTGAGGTGCGCCCGCACAAAAGCACGTGTTTTTTTGTATGGAGGAGGCGTATGGAACTTCGCCATGAGGGCATTCTACCATGCGTACTCCTGTGGTACAGTGTGGTCACATATGATTTCTACCGATGAACAAAAAGTAGACGAGCTACTGTCACGAGGGGTGCACGAGGTGTTGGTGAAGGAAGAACTGCGCAAAAAACTCCTCTCAGGTAAAAAACTACGCATCAAGCTTGGTATCGACCCAACCTCGCCTGACCTCCATATTGGGCGCGCGGTGGCGCTCCTAAAATTGCGAGACTTTCAAGAGTTGGGGCATCAAATTGTATTCATTACAGGTGACTTTACTGCTGTTATTGGTGACACTTCGGACAAAGACGCTGAGCGCCCCATGCTTGCGCAGGAGACAATCGAAAAAAACAAACAGTCATATTTTGAGCAGGTGGGTAAACTTATTAATCTTGATACGGCAGAGTTTCGCTACAACAGTGAGTGGCTCGGGCCGCTCACTTACCGAGAAATAGGGGAGCATGCAGACCTCTTTTCAGTCTCGGACTTTATCTCGCGCGAAAATATAAAGAAGCGTCTCGACGCTGGTAAGCGCGTGTCACTGCGCGAGATACTCTATCCGCTCATGCAAGGCTATGACTCGGTTGCAGTAGAGGCTGATGTGGAGCTCGGGGGGACAGATCAAAAATTTAATCTCCTTGCTGGCCGCACCCTGCAGGAGAAGTATGGGCAGGACCCACAACATGTTGTCATGAACCCACTTATTGAAGGGCTCGATGGACGTAAAATGAGCTCGAGTTGGGGCAACACCATCACGCTTAATGCTGAGCCGAACGATATGTATGGCAAGGTGATGAGTATGGCCGATGCACAAGTGGGCACCTACTTTGAGCTGTGCACTCGCGTGCCGCTCAATGAAATTCCTGAGATTCTCGCGGGACATCCTAAAGAGGCAAAAATGCACCTCGCTCGAGAAATTGTGACGCTCTATCATGGAGCTGAGTCTGCGCAAAAGGCGGAAGATAACTGGCAATCGACCTTTAGTGAGGGAAATGTGCCAACTGAAATTCCCGAGATCCAGTCTGAGGGATCACTTAAGGATACGTTGGTTAAAAACAGTATTGTAAGCTCAAATTCAGAATTTGGACGGTTGATTCTTGGGGGAGCAATAACGAGAATTGATAATAAAAACGAGGAGATAAAAATTGTTAGCGCAGACGCTCCTGCCCCAACAGGCGCAGTGTTTAGAATAGGGAAACACCGGTTTATAAAAATAAAATAGATCCCATGCTTGGTAGATAAAAAACTGCTCTGGGGAGTCCCAGAGCAGTTTTTGTTTACAGAGCGTCTTCGTCGTCCATTGTCTCAACCTCTGGGCCGAGCTCGTCATCCTCAAGCTCCTCATCAGTCGGTTCAGCCTCCTCTTCACCCATTTCGTTCATCTCTTCATCAAGAGCGAACTCTTCTGGTGAAAACTCTTCGTACATAAGTTTTGATGGATTATGAATAAAGTTTGTATCAAGACGTAACATTGGTGTTGTACCAAACCTGAAAAACTTTGCAACTATTTCGTCCACAAGAGTGTGTACCTCTAAAGTTTCGTCGAGGCAAGGCATGTTAAACCAACAGCAATAGCATCGAGTTCGTCATCGAGGCGTTTTGTTTTGGAAGCGGGGAGCGCTATAAGTTTGGAAACCATGTAGGCAACTGCGCTCTTGTCGCTCTTGCCATAGCCAGTAATAGCCACTTTTACCTGTAGAGGGGTGTATTCAAACGTAGGAAGTCTATACTTTGCCGCTATATAGAGGAGCATGCCACGAACGGCAGCCACATTCATGGCGGTGTTAGCGATATTTTCAAAATAGAGGTTTTCAAGCGCAACCGCACTTGGATGCCACTCCTGTATAAAACCCTCAACCGCAGCGCCAAGCTCGCCCAAACGCTCTGCAAACGCAAGGGTCGCCTTGGTGCGAACGCAGTCTGAAAAAAGAAGAGTCTCTCTACTGCCCCCGCCGACTGATGGACGTTCAATCACCGCGACCCCAAGCCGCTCAAACCCCGGGTCAAATGCTAAAACACGCATGGAGTTAAGTATCAAGTAATGGGTAGTAAGTAGCAAGGATGAGTTTTTACCGCAAAACCAAGCTGCTAGGCGGCGTTGGTGTAGACCTCATTAACATCGTCGTGCTCCTCAAGCTCATCAACGAGCGAGGCAAGGCTCTCAAGGTCGCTGTCTGAAAGGTCGATAGGGGAGAGTGGCTCAAGCTTGCCCTCAGCGTTTTTTTGAAACGCCCACATCGCGGCGCCTGGGTTGGCGAGCGTGCCACCGTTTTTACTAAGTAGGTGTTTGATCTCTTGAGCGGTGCGGTTGCGGTTGTCGGTGTAGCACTCGATGATAAGGGCACTGCCGCCCGGGCCATAGGCCTCGTAGGTGAGCTGCTCAAGCTCTTCAGTCGAGCTCGAAGCTTTAGCGACTGCGCGGTCGATATTGTCGGCTGGCATATTTTCAGCGCGCGCCTTCTCAATAGCCATACGAAGACCTGGGGAGTTTCGGTCTCCCTTTGCTTTTTTGGCCTCAACAGCGATAAAGCGCACCAACTTTGAAAACACCTTACTCTTGCGAGCGTCGGTCGCCGCCTTCTTGTGTTTAATTTTGCTCCACTTACTGTGTCCTGACATATGCAAACACTATACTCGCGTGTATAAAAAAGAAAAAGGGGCGGCCGAACACCCGGCCGCCCAACTGTTTTTTTAAATACAAAATTTTTT
>JAUPWA010000018.1 GCA_030916835.1 Patescibacteria group bacterium
GGCAAATCGCTCGACCGTGCACTTGATACACAGGACGTGTTTGGCGTGGTGCTTAACCTTGAGGAGGACTCCGTGCGCGCCATTATCCTTGGTGACTCGGCGCTCGTGACCGAAGGGATGCATGTTGAGGCAACCGGTGAGGTGCTTGCTATCCCCGTTGGTGAGGAGCTGCTTGGCCGCGTTGTATCTCCGCTCGGCGAGACACTCGATGGACAAGGTCCGTTTAAAGCTGAGAAGCACAACGCTATTGAGCGTGAGGCTTACGGCGTGATGGATCGCCAGTCGGTCAACCAGCCAATCCACACCGGCATTAAAGCGATCGACTCGATGATCCCGATAGGTCGTGGCCAACGCGAACTCATCATCGGTGACCGCTATACTGGCAAAACGACGGTTGCAATCGACACCATTTTGAACCAAAAGTCAGAGCCTAAAGGGTCGCGCCCTGTTTGTATTTATGTCTCTATTGGACAAAAAGAGAGTAAAACAGCCCAGCTTGTGGGCATGCTGCGTGAGCATGGTGCACTGGAGTACACCATTATTGTAAACGCGGGCGCGGCTGCGCCTGCTGCTTTGCAATATTTAGCGCCATTCGCAGGTGCTGCTATTGGTGAGTACTTCATGGACAAGGGTCGTGATGCGCTCATCATCTACGATGATCTCTCTAAACATGCAGTGGCGTATCGCCAGCTTTCACTCCTCTTGCGCCGCCCTCCAGGCCGCGAGGCATACCCGGGCGACGTGTTTTATCTTCACTCGCGTTTGCTTGAGCGCGCCGCAAAACTCTCCAAAGAGAAGGGCGGCGGCTCATTGACCGCACTCCCGATTATCGAGACCCAAGAGGGCGACGTATCGGGGTATATCCCAACCAACGTTATTTCTATCACCGACGGACAGATCTTCCTTGAAACTGACCTCTTTAACAAAGGCTATCGCCCTGCAATTAACGCGGGTATCTCGGTCTCGCGCGTAGGCTCCAGCGCTCAGACAAAAGCCATGAAGCGCGTGTCAGGCAAAATTAAACTTGAGCTAGCGCAATTCCGTGAACTCGAGGCCTTTATGCAATTTAGCCAAGACCTTGACCCAGACACGAAGCGACGCATCGACGCAGGCCAGCGCATGATGGCTGTGCTGCGCCAAAAAAATAACGCACCACTGCCGTTTGAGCGCCAGTCGGTGATCATTTACAGCGCAGTGAATGGCCACTTGGCACAGGTTGCGGTTGCACGCGTGCCTGAGTTTGAGGAGAAGTTCCTCACCTTCCTTGACACTGCATATGCAGAGCTTTTGCCAACGATAGCTTCGTCGCGCGAAATGAGTGAGGCTTCAGAGTCAACGCTCAAAGAGGCACTCGAGAAGTTTAAAGAGACACACCCAGACCTTTTTGAGAACAAGTAAGCATTGAACCATGGCGGGCCTAAAAGCAATAAAATCAAAAATTCGCTCTATTGAGAAAACCGAAACCGTGACTAAGGCCATGGAGGCGGTTTCAGCTGCAAAGATGCGCAAGGCGCAACTCACAGCGCTAAATGGTCGCGCATATGCAAAGGCTGCTGTCTCTATCTTGGCGCGTGTTTCAGGCTCTGATGTGCTGAAAAATCATCCACTTACACGAAATACTGAGGGTGTTGCTGCCCCAGCGCTGTACATTGTTATCACGAGTGACAAAGGTCTCGCCGGAGGTCTTAATAGCGCTGTGCTGCGCGCAGTGCAAAACGATATCCGCGAAAGTGGCTTGCAGCCTTCAGATGTTTCAATTGTTGCAGTGGGCAAGAAGGCAAATGACTTCTTTAGTGCACGCGGCTTTACCATTGTGCTCTATCGTCCCAACACTCAAGAGCTCGACGCAACGCTTATTAGTGAAATTCTTGCACGTGCCGCTGATGCATTTTCTCAGGGGACCGTTGGGATAGTTAAAATCGCCTATCAAAACTTTATTTCGACCTTTGAGCAGCGCCCAACCGTGCGCACCATCTTCCCACTCACACTCTCTGAGCTTGAGGCAGTGGTGGGCGACATTACCCCAAAACGCGGCGCCTTTGCTGAAGCGGAGTCGCCAATGCAGGCAGCTCCCTACACTATCGAGCCTAGCGAGGCGCAGGTGTTTGATACTATTTTGCCAAAGCTTGCGTCTATCTTTGTGTACCACGCACTCCTTGAGTCGCAAGCCTCCGAGCACAGTGCACGCATGGTTGCTATGAAGTCTGCCTCTGACAAAGCGAGCGAGTTGGAGCACTCGCTGACGCTGCAGTTTAACAAGGCGCGCCAGGCGGCGATTACTCGCGAGGTGTCTGAAATTACTGGTGGTATGGAGGCTATGGCTAGCAAATAATTATTAATCGCGAAATTGTATGAAAGGAGAAATTACACAAATCATTGGGCCGGTCGTAGACGTCTACTTTGAGGGTGCGCTACCACCTATTAAGCACGCACTCACTACACAGGTAGGGAATCGTGGCGTCGTGCTTGAGGTTGCGCAGCATGTTGGCCTCGGCCGCGTGCGCACCATTGCACTGCAGGACACTACCGGCCTCACTCGCGGCAGCGAAGTTGTTGATACAGGCGCGCCTGTCTCTGTCCCTGTGGGCGAGAAGGTGCTCGGCCGTCTTTTCAATGTTGTGGGCCAGCCTATCGATGGGAAATCTGCTCCTCAAGGCACTCCTCTAAGCTCCATCCACCAGCCAGCTCCTGCCTTCAAAGACCAGCGCACCAAGGCTGAGGTTTTTGAAACGGGCATTAAACCAATCGATCTCTTGGCACCATTTATTCGCGGCGGCAAGGTCGGACTCTTCGGCGGCGCCGGTGTGGGTAAGACGGTGCTCATGCAAGAGCTCATCCATAACGTGGCTAAAGAGCACGGCGGTTACTCGGTGTTTGCGGGCGTGGGCGAGCGTGTGCGTGAGGGTAACGACCTTTATCACGAAATGACCGAGTCGGGCGTCGTCGACAAGATGGCCATGGTCTTCGGACAAATGAACGAGGTGCCAGGTGCTCGCGCACGCGTCGGGCTCACCGGCCTTACTATGGCTGAGTACTTCCGCGATGAAATGGGTAAGGACGTACTCTTCTTCATGGACAACGTTTTTCGCTTCGTGCAGGCAGGCTCTGAGGTTTCATCGCTTCTCGGGCGCGTGCCATCAGCGGTGGGCTACCAGCCAACACTTGCCGAAGAGATGGGCCAGCTCCAAGAGCGCATTACCTCGACCAAGAAGGGCTCTATCACCTCGGTGCAGGCTATTTATGTGCCAGCCGACGACGTGACCGACCCAGCGCCAGCCACAACCTTTGCCCACCTCGACTCAACCATCGTCCTCTCGCGTAACCTCGCCTCAATCGGTATTTATCCTGCTATCGATCCACTGGAGTCGAGCTCAACTGCAGTTGACCCTAACATTGTGGGTGAGGAGCACTACAACGTTGCGCTCGGCGTTAAGCAGGCACTGCAGCGTTACAAAGACCTCCAAGACATCATCGCTATTCTTGGTATGGATGAACTCTCAGACGAAGACAAGCAGACGGTCTACCGCGCACGCAAGATCCAACGCTTCCTCTCGCACCCGATGCATGTGTCTGAAGTCTTTTCAGGTATCCCGGGTGTCTATGTGCCGCTCTCTGAGACCGTGCGCGGCTTTAAGGAGATTCTTGAAGGAAAACACGACGACAAGCCGGAGAGTGCGTTCTACAACAAGGGTTCAATTGATAGTGTTAAAGCTGAGTAGTGTACACGAGGTAGCTTCGAAAAGATGCACTCTCGACACTGTAGTCATCAGGGAAACGGTCTCGAATGCACATTTTCGAAGCAAAAGTACACCAAAAAACACCATGCATCTCGTAATAGCAAAAGTTGATCAAGTATTTTTTGACGGGGAGGCCCTGTCTGTTACCGTACCAGGGAGTCAGGGAGAGATGACTATTTTAGGTGAGCACATGCCACTCATTACGACTCTCAAAGCGGGTACTATTGTTGTGCGCGCCGATGGTGCCGAGCAGTCGATGCAGATTAATGGCGGCATTCTCGAGGTAAACAGGGAAGGTGCGACCGTAGTGCTGTGAGTAACTAGTCACCAACCAGAGTACTCGGGCTATACTAGCTCTATGCGTATGCCACATTTTTGTAAGGCGCCTTTATTGCGCGTTTTTCTTTTTTTAGTTTTAGGTATTTTTTTAGTTTTTTGCAACCAACACCAGCTCTGGCAGATACCGGTCGCTACCTCATCGACATAGGAGTGTCGGGCTCGTATCAAAGCACAGCGACGGGATGGAATAACATTTACTCAGGCAACTCGTACGATGTTCCTTTGGTGGATAGTGCTGGCGCTGTAACCAACGTTAAACTTACCGTAACCCCTACGCCTCCAACATCGTTTGGAAACACCAACGGCACGACTGGTGGGCCGTATCCAGCAGCGGCAACACGAGACTCGTTTTACACATCAACGACGGGATACTACGGAACTCCTGCTCAATTTGTATATACAATCACCGGACTATCATCAACTCAGACCTACAACGTAACACTCTACGCATCGCGCATCGGCACGGGAGGCGAGGTACGCAGCACGCTATACACCATTGGCGCGCAAAAGGCAGTGCTCAATGCATCTGAAAATATAAGCAATTCGGTCACCATCTCTAACGTTACCCCAGTGAATGGTCAGATAGTGATCACGCAGCAAAAAGATGCGAGTAACACAAACCCCAATGGATTTTCATACCTGGGCGTCATTGATATTGCAGGTCAAGCGGGAGTAGGTGTAGCACAAACAGTTGCAGCCACCCCACAGGTGGCAGGTAAAAAAATAGTGATACTCGGTTCTTCGACATCGGCCGGCGTTGGTGCAAGTTCGTTCCCAAACTCATGGGTGGGCAAATTCACCACCTATATGCAATCGCTCAATGCTAGCAATTCGGTCGTCAATCTCGGTGTCGGCGGATACAACACCTATACCATCATGCCTGCTAACTGGACCATACCTGCTGGCCGGCCTTGGCCCGACACTTCGCGCAACATTACCTATGCGCTCTCACTTAAGCCTGATGCAATTATCGTTAACATGCCCTCAAACGACACTGCTGCCGGATACCCAATAAGTGAGCAACAGGCCAATTTTCAAACAATAGCATCGCTCGCCGCTGCTGCCGGTGTGCCCATATGGATGACAACCACACAGCCTCGAAACTTTGATGCTGCTGGTATCGCCAAACAAATGACGATGCGCGACTGGATTACTGCTACCTATGGTGCTCGCTCGCTAGATTTTTGGACTACCGTCGCAAACACAAATGGCACCATTAATCCAACCTATGGTACTGGTGACGGTATCCACTTGAATGATGCTGGACACCAGCTTTTGTATAACCGCGTGGTCGCGAGCAACCTCGTTAGCACCATAGCTGCTGGGACCGTCTCCACCACCCCAAACACAACATCCACATCAACCCCAGTCCCAGGGCCAACAGTGGAGGCGACAGCGCCACAAACGATTTTTGCCCCAGTAAGTACCGCTACTCTTGCAGGCTATGTGAGCGTTGCCCCGAGTAGAACAATTGCAAGTTACAAGTGGGAGGAGACGTCGGCCCGTGGCGCTATCATTCAATCACCAACGTCTCGTACGACGCTCGTCTCTAACCTTTTACCTGGCACATACACATTCAAACTAACTGTTACCGACAGTGGCGGTGCGGCAACGAGTGCTACGGTGAGCATGACGGTACAAAATGCGGTACCAACAGTGGGCACTGGCCAGTATCTTATCGACATTGGGTCGGATGCATACAAAACAGCAACGCTAGGGTGGAATAATATCTACTCGAGCAGCTCGTATAATGTCCCGTTGGTGGATAGCACTGGTGCGACAACAGGAGCTACGTTCACTATTTCACCGACACCACCTGCTGGCTGTGAAAATACAAATGGCACAACCGCCGGTCCTTATCCCGGGGCAGCTACTCGCGACTCCATCTTTACCTCCACAACAGGGTATTGCGGCTCTCCGTCACTCTATACGTACACCATCTCAGGGCTCTCTTCATCTCGTACGTACAATGTGACCCTCTATGCGTCGCGCATGGGGGCTGGTGGTGATGCTCGCTTGGCTTTGTACTCAGTTGGCATGCATAAGGCGATCTTGGATGCATCTGAAAATGTTTCCAATGTTGCAACCATATCCAACATTAGCCCAGTGAATGGTCAAATAACTATTACCCAAGAAAAGGCGCCGAGCAATACAAACACGAGTGGGTTCTCTTATCTTGGTGTCATTAATGTAACAAGTCAGCCGGCATCAGGAGTGACGCAAGTAGCAGGACCCACAGCAAACGCAGGGTCAGCGCAGACTATCACTGCGCCGACAAACAGTGTCACGCTCTCGGGTTTTGGGACTGCGGCGAGTGGTAGAACTATTGCTGTATATAAGTGGACGCAGGTGACAGGTAGCGCCACCATCGTCTCACCAAACTCTGCCTCAACGGTTGTTTCAAACTTGCTCCCTGGTACATATACCTTCCAACTCACGGTTACGGACAGTGGTGGGGCAACAGGGAGCGCTACAGTGCAGGTCACCGTTCTTAACGCTCCCTCATCAGCAACACAAACGACCACCGAGGGTACTACGCAAACTCAAACTACAACAGGCACCACTCCGTCAAACA
>JAUPWA010000019.1 GCA_030916835.1 Patescibacteria group bacterium
AAGCTTGAGGTCGCGATTATTGAGAACCTTCAGCGCGAAGACCTTAATCCTATAGATCGCGCAGTCGCCTTTGCGCGCTTGGTAAACGAATTTGGTTTTAAGCACACGCAAATTGCCGAGAAGGTGGGCAAGAGCCGTGAGTATGTCTCCAACACCATCCGCTTGCTCACCATGCCACAGGAGATGCAACAGGCGCTCAGCGACGGCAAAATTACTGAGGGGCACACGAGACCACTGCTGATGCTTATCGACCGCCCAGAAGAGCAAAATACGCTCTTCCGTGAGATTATGCTCAAGCGCCTCACAGTGCGCGACTCTGAGGCTATTGCACGCCGCATAGCGTACGACCGGGTGCGCAAAAAGGAGTATATGTATGCGCCTGAGATCATTGAGATGGAGCGCGAGCTCTCGAGCCTTTTGGGTACGCGGGTTGCTATCGAGGCAAAAGAGAATGGCGGCAAACTCTCTATCGACTTTATGAGTGAGGATGACCTACGCACGCTCTTTGCCCAGTTGGCCAAGAAGTCTCAGGCTGCACAGGAAATTCCTCCGCAAAGGTCTGAGGATTCTGCGGACCTAAGTCTCGATGACCGTACAAAAGACGAAAAAGAGCAGGATGAAAATACGTTTGACCCGAGCAGCTTCTCTATATGAAACGAATATACCTAGTACGACACGGCGAGAGCGAAGCCAATATGGCGCGTAGTCATGGCGACCACACAACGCCGCTAACTGAAACAGGGAAGGAACAGGCGGCTTTTATGGCACAGCGCGTTTCGCATCTCCCTATACAAAAAGTGATAGCGAGCAGTATGGTGCGTGCACACCAAACTGCTGAAATTATTGCAGCACCAAGCAACTTGCCGGTCATAACCTCGGACCTTTTTGTTGAGTCGCGCGGTCCATCAGAGTTTGCAACTGCGCCGTATGATGATCCGAAAGCAATTGAAGCGTTTACACTGATTGGAGAAAATTATGGTAAGCCTGGATTCCAACTGAGCGACGCAGAAACGTTTGATGACCATACAAAGCGCGCGCAAGCAGCTCTCGAGTTTCTAGCAGGGTTAGAGGAAGAGCATATTTTGGTTGTTACACACGGCATGTTTTTGCGCATACTGGCAGCCCATATTGTGTTTGGACCAACACCGAGTAGTCATGAGTGCCAAAAATTTATGCGGCGGCTACAAGTTCAAAACACCGGGCTTACCGTGTTTGACTATGGCATTCCCGATTATATTGGCCGACCAATCGAATTCCCTTGGCGACTGTGGATCTGGAACGACCACGCGCACTTAGCAGAGTAACTCTACTGCTTCTCAAGTGCTGCCCGGATATGGCGGCGGGCCAGTGTCGTCTTGGTAAAGTCGAGCCACTTAGCTTTTGGTGTTGCAGATTTTTTGGTTTGAATCTCAACGATGTCGCCGTTTTTGAGTGTTGTATCAAGGGGCACCATTTTGCCATTTACTTTTGCGCCAAACACATGGTCGCCAATGTCGGAGTGAATGGCGTAGGCAAAATCTATTGGGCTTGAGTTGATAGGGAGGTCGACAACGTCGCCGTTGGGGGTAAAGACGAACACACGGTGCGAGAAGATGTCTGTTTTGAGTGTTGTTTCAAAATCGGGGTTACCCTCTTCGTCTTTAAGATCAGCAAGCCAGTCGGGCGTGCCGTTGAGGTTATAGGGGAGGCGCCGCACGGGCTCCTCGGCAGGGTTGGTGTCTTTTGGCACCGCTGTTTTTCGGAATCCGGGGATAAGACTTTTTATCCAGTCAAAGCTCGACTGGCGGCTACTTGTACCTTGTTGGTGGCTCTCGCCGGTGGCTCCCTCTTTGTACATGACGTGTGCGGCGATGCCGTACTGCGCCTCGTGGTGCATCTCGCGGGTGCGAATTTGGATTTCAACAATGCCGCTGTGGTTGAGGGCACTACGCATACCTGAAAAGACGGTCGTATGGAGCCCTTGGTAGCCGTTTGGTTTGGGGAAGGCGATATAGTCTTTGATTTTGTTTGGGAGCGGTTGCCACATCTTATGCACAACACCCAGCGCACGGTAGCAGTCTGCCACATCAGGCACAATAACGCGCAGCGCTGCCACGTCGTACACACTACCAACATCGCCTCCTTTGCGTTTTACCTTTTGCCAAAAACTCCACAGGCCTTTGGTGCGATGGTCGATATCAAAACGGGTGATGCCCTCTTTAGTTAATTCGCTCCCAAGCGTGCGCACCATCTCCTCCAGATGGTCAGCAGACTCTTTTGCTGCCTCACCAAGCATCTTTTTTGCTTCAGCATACTCCTCCGGATAGGCATATTGAAAGGCGAGGTCTTCGAGCTCTTTGCGCACGACACCCATACCAAGGCGGTGCGCTATGGCTGCATAAATCTCAAGTGTTTCAAGGGCGATTCGCTGGCGCTTTTCAGGCGGGACAAAATCGATGGTGCGCATGTTGTGCAAGCGGTCCATGAGCTTGATGATAAGTACGCGAGCATCTTGGCCGGTCGCGACCAAGAGTTTACGCAAACTCTCGCGGTGTCGCTCGGCGCCACGATATTTAAAATGACCGAGTTTGGTAACGCCTTCAACCAAAAAACGCACATCTTTGCCAAACTCTTTTTCAACAGTATCAGCAGAGATGCCGGCATCTTCTATCGAGTCGTGCAACAGCCCTGCAGCAATCGTCTTAGAGCCCATACCAAGCTTAGCGAGGCCCTTAGCGGTCTCAACAAGATGGATGAGATACGGCTCGCCTGAAAAACGCTTGTGCTCTTTGTGGGCATCGGCGGCAAAGTTGTAGGCTTTGCGTATAAACACCTCGTCACCGGGCTCGGGCGCGGGCATGAGTTTGAGAATCTCTGCAACCTCCATGTATCCAGTGTACTACTTCGGGCCATAAAAAGAAGCCATAAAAAAATGCGAGCCCCAGCGCCGGAAGGCGTGGGGCTCGTGGGGTGTCGCGCTAAACAACACCAATAAACTGGTAGCGGGTGCCGTCAGAAAGACTCAGTGGTTCGTTGAACTGACGGAAGCTGACGCACGAACATCCCTTTGAGCTTGCGCTAAAGGTCGGATCTTCACGGTATGACGTGAAGATGATGATTGATGTCAGATGGGCCCCGACTATCGAGCCCTGGAGCCATTCAATCACCTCCGCCAACCCGCCAAATAGTCTCGCGTTTGCCATAAGGTCCTCCAAGATTTACAGCCAAACATATAAAACCCCAAAAGCTTAATAAAGTCAAGCGGGTGTGGCGGGGAGCTGTGGATTACTCCGCTTTCTTCTTTTTTGCGAAGCCACGTCTCTTTTTAGGTTCAGCTAGAATTTCAAGCGCGCGGGGGAGCTCAATTTTGTAGACGTCGTCAGTTTTGAGAGAGCGGAAGTCGGTATCATGCACTATGAATGGTCCAAAGCGACCTATTGATGCAGTGATAGGGAGGCCTGTTTTGGAATGATTCCCAAGTACGCGCGGCAGTGAGAGGTAGGTCACCGCCTCCTCAACGGTGACGCTTGCAGGATCTTTGCCTTTAGGGATAGACGCGCGGCGAGGCTTTACCTTTGAACCCTTTTTACCTTCGCCGAGTTGTACAAACGGACCAAAGCGGCCGTTGAGAATATAAATAGATTCGCCCGTTTCAGGATGGGTGCCAATAGGCTTTTGCTCTTCATTGGTAATAACCTCACCCAACTCAGTGCGCGCACCGGTGCACTCGGGGAAGGTCGAGCAGCTCATGAACTTGCCTTGGCGCGAAAGCTTGTACACCATCGGCTTGCCGCAAATGGGGCAAGGAAACTCTTCGGGGGCGGGCCCCAGGTCGGTCAACTTGCCTGCCTCCTTGTCGCGCAGCTTTACCTCTTTTTGGAACGGCGTATAAAAATCACGCAGTGTTTTTACGTAGTCGCGCTTGCCTTGTGCTATCTCGTCGAGCTCATCCTCCATCTCGGCGGTGAAGGTGTCGCCGATATAGGTAGGGAAATTTGCTTCAAGAAACGTTGAGACAACGTCGCCGGTGTCGGTCGGGGCGAGCGAGCGACCCTCTTTGACCACATAGCCGCGGTCGCCGAGCGTTTTCATGATACTTGCATAGGTTGAGGGGCGGCCTATGCCACGCTTCTCGAGCTCTTTGATGAGGCCAGCCTCGGTATAGCGTGGTGGTGGGGTGGTCTGCTTTTCCTGTGACGAAACATCTTCAACCTTCAGCACGTCACCTGAGGAGACAGCAGGGAGCTCGACGTCTTCACCGCGCGCGGCAGGGTCGGCCTTGAGCCACCCATCAAACACCACCTGCGAGCCAGTCGCGGTAAACTGCGGTACCTGCCTACCGGCAGGCAGGCCGTCTTGTCCAGGAACTTCAGCAACAATTTTTGTACGCAAAATCTTCGCATCGGCCATTTGCGAGGCCACGGTGCGGCGCCAAATGAGCTCGTAGAGCTTTTTTTGTTCAGGTGTGGTGCCGAGCGACTCTTTAGCAAAGTTGGTCGGGCGGATAGCCTCGTGCGCCTCCTGCGCATTTTTAGTAGTTACTTTAAAGGTGTGCGGCGCGAGATACTCTTTACCAAATTTTTTCTCGACAGTCGCGAGAATGGTGGCGCGTGCAGGAGCGCCAAGATTGGTTGAGTCGGTGCGCATGTAGGTGATATGGCCTGCCTCATATAACTTTTGTGCAATACGCATCGTGTTGGCGGGCGAGAAGCCTAGGCGCGAGGATGCTGCCTGCTGAAGGGTTGAGGTGGTGAACGGAGCACGTGTCACGCGCTTAGCCTCGGTTTCGCTCACGTCTGCGATGGTGAGCCCATCCTTTTCAACCGAGGCAATGATGTGATCAACTATTTTTTTATCACGCGGTTCCTCAGCACAGGTAAGGACAAGCGCAGCTTTTTTGGGTGTCTTGGTGGTTGCGGTGATGACCCAAAACGTCTCGGGTATGAACGCACGAATCTCGCGCTCGCGCTCCATGAGGATACGTAGCGCGGGGCTTTGTACACGACCAGCCGAGAGGCCGTAGCGCACCTTCTTCCATACGAGACCTGAAAGGTCATAGCCCACAAGGCGGTCGAGCACGCGGCGTGCTTCTTGTGCGAGACGCAAATTGTCGTCGATGCGGCGTGGGTGCTTGAGTGCCTCGGCTATCGCATCTTTCGTAATTTCATGAAAGACGATGCGGTCTGGCTTGCGCAGACCCAACTCTTCTTGAATATGCCAGGCAATAGCCTCACCCTCGCGGTCGGGGTCGGTTGCGAGAATGATTTCGTCTGCTTTGTTGGCGAGCGCACGCAAGTCTTTAATAACCTGCACTTTGTTGGGTACAACCTCGTAGTGCGGAACGAAGCCTGCAGGAATATCAATTGCTTTTTTGTTGCTCTTGGGCAAGTCGCGCACATGGCCCACTGAGGCGCGTACAACAAACTTTGCTGACCCATCGATGTCAGAGAGATATTTTTCTATCGTCTTTGCCTTTGCAGGCGACTCTACTATTACGAGCTTCACGGTGCTTCTACTAATACAATGCGATTAGCTATTTTGCAAGTCTCAAGCTCTAACAGCTGTGGTTAGTAATTCTTAAGCGGCTGCACAGATGTCGTCCAAACGTGTGTAATTGGGTCAATAAAGCGCCACTGTGCCTCTATCTCTTCTTTGCTCATGAATCGCTCATGCTCGCCTCTAAGGCATGCGAGGATGAGCCGCTCATGCTCATGTTCGCCTTTGTTATTTTCTATTGTGATAGTGTGCGTGTGGTCGGCGTAGTGAAACGCAATCTCCTTCTTTTCCTCCTGCATATACTTGCCGCCCTCAAATGTGGTTGGGATGCTACGCCATGAAGTCTCGATTTTAAAATAGGTTTCGACCAATGAGTTGGCGGCGACGCCGTTAATTGCCCGATAACCGCTCCACTGAGAGCGTGTAGTGTGAGAAGCGACCTCCTCTGCGGTAAGTGCATGTAAATCAGCAACTACCGCTGCACGATTGCTCGCATCAAGCGCGAGCGCAAACATCTCCATCATGTGGTTTTGACCAACATCCAAGAGCGCGCCGGTCGCTTCATAAAACGCAGGTCGCTGCTCGACCCCTTCTTTTTGCAAAAAAGATACAACAATTTTTTGTAAGCCACTTGTCTCAATAGGAGGTGTGTTGGTGAGAGAATCTTTACCAAGGTAGTGGTCGACGCGGTAGAGTTGATCTTCGCTAAAAATAGTATGCAATGTGTTGTTGAGCAGCTTTGCCTCAGTACCGCTGGTGCCAAAAGGTTTTTCAATAATGAGGCGCAGCTGTTTTGCTTTTTGTGCGAGCGGCGAAGCAACAAGATAGGCAAATGTGCCCTTATATAATTCAGGTGAAAGGGCGAAATAGAGCAGTGTTTCATGCTCGCCAATGGCTGCGGCTAGCTTCTCAAACACCGCTGGCTCGTACACATCTCCTTGTACAAACGTGAATCGAGTCACGTACCCATCAATATCACCACTCACATTTTTTTGTACCAGTACGTTGCGCACGTACGTTTGCACATCATGGTTGCTCCAATCACGGCGCGATACGCCAATAATCTGAAAGTTTTCGGGCAGTACTGCGCGGCTATGTAATGAAAACAGTTCGGGCAAAATCTTCTGTCGCATCAAATCTCCCGTCACTCCAAATGCAACAAATATGGTAGGCATGGGTACCATTATATACGTTCAACCTTACCGAGGCGCTCGATGATGAGCCCGCGGATGAGGAGGGAGGACAGCGCGATACCGACCGCTTGGGCAGAGAGGCCTGTCTCCTCAATCAACTCATCGCGTTCAAGGGGCTCGGTGAGTGCTTGGAGTATCGCCAACTCTTCGGCAGAGGCGTCGCTCGGGAGTGGTAATTCCTGCTGTAGATTTTCCTGACTAAACCCCAATGCTTCAAGTATGTCGCTGGCGTCTCGCACCAAGGTTGCGCCCTGGTGAATGAGCGAGTTGCAGCCGGCTCCGTTTTCTCGCCCGAGCTCGTGGGGCACGACAAGCACCTCACGGTTGTAGTCGAGCGCGAGGCGCGCGGTGATGAGTGTGCCGCTCTTTTCACCCGCCTCTACTATTAGCGTTGCTTTTGACATGCCAGCGGCTATGCGGTTGCGCTCAGGAAAGCTGTGGAGCATCGCTTTAAAATCGAGTGGATTTTCAGAAACGAGTGCGCCGCCGCTTTTTAAAATTCGT
>JAUPWA010000020.1 GCA_030916835.1 Patescibacteria group bacterium
CGGTCTGTGAACCCCCATGAAAAGTCTATCTCTTGTGTTTGTGCAAAACGCTCCTTGTGCGCCGGCAACAACATCTCGTTTAGCAAACCGAGCACATCTTCATTCGTAAGCGCTGGCTCAGAGAGAATCGGGGTGAGCACGCCTGAGGTACGGATAATAGGCGGGAGCCCCACGTTAAGGTGCAGATCGCTCGCTCCTTGAGCAAGGAGCGCTTCTACCAGTTTTGCTAATCGGGCTTTGTAATCCATGTTAAATTTCTATTTCTTTTGATGTATCTACTACTGGTGCCGCAGCAGGTGCAGACGCAGGATTTGCTGATTGTGCTGCAGGTTGTTCTTGCGTCGTTTCTTCATCAGCTAAATCGTACGTACCACCAAGCGAGTTTACTTCAGTAAAAGGCACCACGCCTTGCGTAGCTTTTATGATAGCATCTTCCTTCATGGTGAGCATACCCTGCTTACGCACAGTGGCAAACATTTCCTCTTCAGTTTTTCTATCAAGAATCGCGCGCTCAAGTTCTTGGTTCATGGCAAACATTTCAGTGACTGCGATACGCCCTTGCAAGCCTGTTGGATACTCTGGTGTTGGTAGCGGCATATGCACCTCAGCAAGTGAGGGGAGGTCTTTGCGAAACTCTGCCGGCAGATCTTTAAACTCTTGCTCAAACATAGCTTTTGTCGAATTATCAACAGGGACCTTCTTACCGCCACCTGGTGCAAGTGTTTTTACGAGACGCTGCGCCATACCCAAAATAAGCACCGGGGGGATAAGGTACGGCTCGACACCCATATCAAGGAGGCGCGGCACGATACCAATGGAGTTATTGGTGTGAATGGTCGAGAGCACCAAGTGGCCCGTGAGTGCGGCCTGCACTGCCAAATTGGCAGTTTCACTATCGCGGATCTCGCCCACCATGATGACGTTTGGGTCTTGGCGCAGTGTGGTACGCAGACCGTTGGCAAAGGTGTACCCAATTTCAGGCCGCACCTGCGACTGTGCAACACCCGGGATGGTATATTCGACCGGATCCTCAAGCGAGAGTACATTTTGCCGCTCGCGATCTATCTCGTTGAGAATGGCGTACAGTGAGGTCGATTTACCTGAGCCCGTTGGGCCTGAGACCAGTATGAGACCGTATGGTTTTTTAATAGCAGTGCGCACCAATTCAAGACTGCGCTTGGTATAACCCAAATCCTCAAGCCGCAAGAGCTTTGCAGCCGAACCCAAAATACGCATCACCACCTTCTCTCCGTAGTAGGTTGGGAAGGTCGAAACACGAAAATCTACTTTGTTGCCACCCACTCGCGCAGAAAAACGACCGTCTTGGGGTTTTCTTTTTTCATCAAGTCGCATGTTGCCGTGCACCTTAATGCGGGCAACCACTTGGCTGTGCACCAGCCCTGGAAGGGTGGTGTTTGTCGAGAGCACACCGTCGATACGAAAACGCACACGAGTTTGGTCGACGAGCGGCTCAACATGTATGTCAGACGCGCGCTGTTCAAAGGCATGGCGCAAAACGGTTGCCACGATTTTGGTTACGGGAGCGTCCGAGGTGATGGCCTCAGCCTCCGTCTCAGTGATCTCATCCTCCATGAGGTTCCTTTTTTTAGGCGCATCATCAACCGTGAGTTCGACATCGAGCTCTGAGAGCGCCTTCCCCACCTCTCCTGAGAGTCCTTTGTACTGGGTCAAAAGTTTTTCAAAGTCAGTATCCGTTATAAGAAAAATCTTATAGGGCATGCCTATTTTTGCCGAGATGAAGGTGAGCGCATCGCGCGCCTCAAGATTATCCGGGTCTGTCACCCCAACCTCAAGCACACCCTCAGCTATCGCAAGGGGTGCAAAGTGATAGTACCGAGCACTCTCCTCGGGTATGTACCGGAGCACCTCAAATGGGGTGGGCTTATTCCCCAACTCCCGAGTTGGCACTCCAAAATACTGTCCTTTTGCTTTAAGGATCTCGTTGAGTGGTACCCCAGCGGTCACAAGTACCGACTCAGCAGCCACACCCGGTGCGCTTAATTGTGTTTGCAACGTAGCAGCAAGCTCACGGCTCACGACGCCGTTTTGCTCTAGTATAGCGAGCAAATCCATAGTTTTTATTTCTTCCCAGGCAGGGGCAGTTGATTCGCTGACGGAGCAAATGAGATAGGCTGGAACGGGTTGCGTCGGCCAACTGGCTCTGATTTCAGCACAACCCCAAAATCGGTAAGTGAGAGAAATACTGGGTCTTTGAACACCGCTTCGTCGAGGTGTATCCCCTGCAAACTAGCGAGCTGTTGCAAAATCAATTGAGACTCGGGTGAGGCTATTTCGCTCTCTGTAAGCGCGGGGCCGGTGTCAGTCTGCATAAAAAGGAAGTAGTATCCACCACCAAGCACCGCCAACAGCGTGATGAGTACAAACGCAATATTTTCTTTAATAAACGTTAGCATAATTTAATGTAACCAATAGGTACGCACGGTAAAGGTGTAGGTAATTGCATTAGTTGCCCCAGTGGAGGCAGCTGAAAAACCGAGGCTCATAACATCCAGTAGACGCAAGCTGTGCTCAAGATCTTGAAGAAATGCCATGAAGGTGTTGTAGTTATTGGTCGATACTGCAAAGCCAACATCCACCGACCCTGTTTTACTCCCGGGAGTTGCTGAGGTGTCTGCAGGATTATCCCCATTCTTGTCCAAATTACCCAACAGTACATTTGAGAGCGTGAGCCCGTGGCGTGAAGCGATATTGTTTATATCGATAATGAGGCGGATATTATCGACATTATCTGGGAGAACGTGCTTCACCTTGTCTAAGTCAGAAGCTTGAAAATTATTGCGTTTCGCAAGCAGATCGTCACGAGTTTTGATCAATCGTTTCGCATTATCAAGAGCCTCAGTATAGGATTTATTTTGCAAAGAAAGTCCTTTTATTTTTTGGTACGTTGGGTTGGTATACAGCACAAAGAGTGCTATAGCGCTACCAACAAGGAGGATGGGAAGAAATAGGCGTAGCATACTTATCGTGGTTTTGTGGTCGAAGAGGTACTCGAGGTTGCAGATGGCATAGGTGGTGGCGCCAGGAGGCCTGGCGTAGAGGTTGCTGTGGTCGTTGTGGCAGCGCTGCCGTTTTGCGTACCGAGGCTTGCCGCATAACTCGTGAGCGGCTGGTCGAGCGTTGCTGTTACGGAGAACGTAATCATTTTACCACTTGAATCTTGCTGGATATTTGAAAAAACAACATCCTGCAATTTGTCACTCGCACCAAACTGGTCACTTTGAAGCGCTACCGTGCCAAAACTATTCGCTATGCCTGCAAGGGTTATTTTTGCACCATCTTCAGGATCAACGGTGTATTTGTAGTCGGTAAACTGTACTGTTTGGAGCGTTTGGTCACCAAGATATATGAGCGGTGTCATTGCCGTGTAGTGTCGCTGCATGAGTGATTCTGCATTTTTCATCCGCGCATCGAGCCGCGCCAAATCCTCAATAGCTGGCAGGTCGAACGTTGCTTGGTCATGCTGGAGCTGGGCACTCTTGTCACTTATCTGTTTGGTGAGATACTGCTGCGCAAAAAACGCGATACCCGCTCCTGCGCTGGAAGCTACAAAAACCAAAAGGCCAAAAAAGAATATGACCATGCCCATCGCTCGAGAGCCACCCATGCGGGCAGAGTTGGTTACAGGTTTTTTGGGTATGAAGGACGGAGGCGTCGATGGAACATCCATGCCCTATCAGTATACCCCCATACTCTGGTCATCCCTATAAACAATCCACACACCGCACGCTATACTTCTTGCAACCGACGCAGCGCAAGGCCCACCGCAACAGAGAACTCCGGGCCAGCCTCTTTTAATATTTGTTCAAGAAACGCGGGCGTCTGCGTTTTTGAAAAAGGATCAGCTAAACGCACTGGGGTTGAAATGTTTTTTTGTGCAAAGTCTTGGAGGCCCTTGAGCCCGGCCCCACCGCCCGTGAGCACCAGCTCACTTATCGATTGGTTCATGCGAGTCTCATATGCTGCAACGGTTCGTGCGAGCTCTGAGACAAGCGGTGAGAGCGAGAGCTGGATTGAATCTGCAAGACTTGCTTGCGTTTCGGTTATACCGCTTGTAGGACCAAGACCAAAACGGCGCTTCCACTCCTCTGCCTGCATGACAGGAATATTGAGTGCGCGTGAGGCCGCGAGCGTAAGGTCTTGGCTCCCTTGGCTTATAATGTGGCTTTCGCGGACCAGACCTCGCTCCACAACATAAAACTTTGTTGTACCTGCACCCATATCAACCACCGCAATAGGCGCGATACCATGCTCAAGCGCTGCGCGCACCGAAGAAAAGACTTCTATCTCAAAAAAACCAACCTGCAGCCCGGCGCTTGCTCCTATAGAGCGAAACTTGGAGATGGTGTCGTTGTGTATAGCAACCAGAAGAACCTCAATTTTAGAGGTCGCCGCCTTTTCCTTATCACTCCCGACCACAAACCAGTCGAGCATCACCTCGTTAATGGGTACTGGTATATACTTGCGCGCTTCAATAGGAACAATAGCGCTCAACTGCTTTTCAATAGACGCGGGCAACTTCAACACCGTGATAAGGCTTGAGGAGTACGGGATGGAAAGGGCCGCGTTTTTAGTCGTCACATTTGCCTCGCGCAACACATCGGTGAGCGCTTCGCTTATCTTCTCGGCCGAAAGCGAGGTCGCGCGCCCAATTTCAAGCCCCGCATAGGGGCCAAGCGCTATAGCACCATAGGTCTCCAAAAGCACGTGGCCTCGTTCGCGCTTTAGTTGCACCACCTTGATAGCAGAAGTTCCTATGTCGATACCAACGACGCTTTGCGTACCGGAGGAAAAGAGTGATCGAAGAGAGAATGCCATACGGGAGAATATATGGTACTAGTATAGCATTATGCGTGCCAGTTTTAACCAACTGCGCTCACACCTAGGTGCTTTTTTGGATATAGTACTGCCCCCGCGCCCTTCAGAGCGCCTCGTGCGCACGCTCACGCTTGAGGACCTACAGGCAATACGACCAACCGCCTTAGGAGCACTCCCCTACCACGACCCTCTCGTGCGAGCTCTTGTATGGGAGATAAAATACCACGCAAATAGCCACGCCCTAGCGCTGTGCGGTGAACTCTTAGCTGAGCGCATCCTTGAAATAGCTGGGGAAACGCTCGGCAAACCTCTCTTAGTGCCTGTACCTATGCACAAAAAACGCCGCAAAGAGCGCGGACATAACCAAACCGAACTGCTCTGTAAGGCTGCGCTGCGCGCTAACCCACTCTTACCTGTAGAGTACGCACCGACGCTCCTTGTGCGCACCGTACACACCACGCCACAACAAGGGCAGCCCGAGCACACGCGCCGCCATAACGTGCAGCACTCCATGTCGGGCACAAGTACCACTCTCGCGCATGCTCGCGTCTGCATAGTACTCGACGACGTCACTACAACAGGTGCAACGCTTAGAGAGGCGTCGCGCACTCTTACAGAGCTCGGAGCACGTGAAATAATTACTCTCACGCTCGCCCACGCTGAGTAACCTACAGCTGAGGACGCTTAGGAGGACCCTTGGTGCTTTTGCTTTTCAAAAAAGATTGTACCCGCTCCCAAAGTGTGGGTGTTTGCGTTAAATTACTAAACAGCTCGTGCTCAGGTTTGGGAGGCAGCGGTGGGTGCGTTTCATACGGGAAGGTGCCCGCAGCCCGGAGCAGCTCCACCATGCGCTCATGCGAGGGTACCGCCAGGTTTTCAACATACATACTCGCATTCACATGGAAACGCTCGCGCCATCCGGGCATCTCGTTAAAGGTGCGCACCGCATCACTGAGTGTACGGGGTTGCCGGTCGGCGACAAATAATCCGTTGACCCTGTCTTCGATAATTTTTTGCGAAATGGGGCTCGTGCGTGCAATTATGGGGCACGACGCAGCAGCAGCACGAATAATGATCAGGTCTTCCTCCTCGCTTGCATTAAGATAAAAAAATACATTTGCGTGCGTAAAGGGAAATGTATTTGGCTCAACCTGCAGGTAGTGCACCCACGGCTCTTGCTGATACTCACGCGCACTGCGTATACATCGGCGCTCGTCCTTTCCTGAAGAGAAGAGGACTAGTCCTGCTTTGGGATACCGCAGCCGCAGCAGCGCAAGTGTACCCATGAGCGCGTCCAGCACTCGGGTGCTGCGAGGAACATAGGCGGTCAGTATGAAATTATATTCTGGGTACTGAGCCTTTAGATCAATAGATTGGGTGGTCTGTTGCCCCTGGACATACACCTCAGGCATTGGCCGGAGTTTTTCTTTTTGATTTTCATTTGCAGCACTTTCAAGATAGATCTGAGCTCGATTAGAGAAAACGCATATGCGCGTCGCTCCTTCAAGCACCGCAGAGAGTGGCAGCACTGGCCAGCGGAAGAGCCGCTTGCTTAGTGGACGCTTCCAATAAAAGTCGTGTACATGCACGAGCCAGGCACGGTCATACGCACTAGCCAACTTCAAACCTACCCATCCAGAGACAAATGGGTCGTCAGAAATAATAACATCGGCATACAATTGCCCGCCCCATGCCACCTGTTTGCGCACCATATACAGCGCGTCAAAGTATCGCATCCCCGGCAGATAGGTGTTCGTTGGATACAACCAGGTGTGGTCGTTCACCTGCTCAATCGCATAACCAGGCCGCGTGAGAACTACGGTGTGCAGCGTGCTATACACCTCGCTGAGCATGAGTAAAAATTGCCGCTCTACACTCGCTGGATCAAAATAGCGTTTATTGCTCGTAATAAACACCGCGTGCATAGGACAAGTATGGCATACAATTTTATTTCAGTAGTACTATAGATATGTACACGCTCTAGCGCGTGGTTTGTATGCCTACCACTAAAGCCTCAATACCTCTCGTGCTCTTGCGCCTCGTGATGGGGTGGTACTTGTTGGTTGATGGATACCTGGCGGTCACAACACCAAACTGGAGCGCACAGGGGTTCCTACTCTCTGCAAAAACATTCCCTGCGTTGTATGCATGGTTTGCTGAGCCAGCGCAACTCTGGTGGGTGAACCCTGTAAACGCTTGGGGCGTGCTCCTCATTGGCGTCGCGCTTTTGCTGGGGGTCTTTGTGCGCCCTGCAGCATGGGCTGGCGCCATACTCATGCTTCTGTACTACTTCCCCCAGTATCACCTACCAAAAGTTCCTCATGGCTACATTGTTGAGGAGCACATCATTTGGTGCGTGGTCTTCATAGCAATCGCGACAATACCAGCCGCTCAGTCGTTTGGCCTTTCTCGATCTTTACGCAAAACCTTCCTGGGCCGCCTTCCTGTCATTTGGCGGTTTATCTAGGAGGCTTTGGCTACAATCTAATGTTTGCCCGCAACATTAAAATTAAAAAAGAGATTCATAAGATAGTTCCACACACCAACTACACTAGCAATTAAAACTCTTGAGATAAGATACGGCCATCCAAATATCGCAACAAAAAGAAACATGAGGCTCATAACCATCAACGCACCTACTCCAGCAATGCCA